>NZ_JAMYKU010000012.1:0-193285 GCF_040317575.1 Mesorhizobium sp. M1423 | reverse complement strand
GAAGCCAGCAGAAATCAACTCGACCTGTTCTGACAAGGAGTCTTTCCATGATCCTGATCACCGATCCACTGCGCGCACGACTGCTCGCCAATGGCGCCGCCGACGCCGACATCGACCATTTTCCCGTTGTGAAACTGTTCGATCCGACAGGTGCCGCGACGTGGCTTCTGAGCGAACTCGACGCCGATGGCGACACGCTGTTCGGTCTTTGCGATCTCGGCTTCGGCTTCCCCGAACTCGGCAGCGTCAGTCTGGCCGAGCTTGCATCCGCAAAAGGTCCGCTTGGCCTCGGCATCGAGCGCGACCTGCATTTCCAGGCGCGCTATCCGCTCTCCGCCTATGCCGAAGCCGCCCGCATTTGCGGCCACATCACCGAGGCCGAGCGACTTCTGCGGCAGGCAGCAGACGCCCTTTCAAAGCCCCATTCCGAGCTTCCGTCCGACACGGCGGAACAGCAGCGCCGATAGGCGCAAAAACCGTCCCGCCGCGCCGGCCGTCGGCCTCTGCGGCGGGGACAACCTCACCAAAGCGAAGGAGAGTAGCCATGCAGCTTGCCCACATCCCCTTGGATCACCTCAACATTTCCGCGCTCAACATGCGCCGTGGAAAACGCGCGCCCGACATATCCGACATCCTGCCCTCCGTGCGTGCGCGCGGCGTGCTGGTGCCACTCCTTGTGCGGCCGAACGGCCAGCCGGAAACCTTCGAGATCGTCGCCGGCAGGCGGCGCTATTTCGCCGCCAAATCGCTTGCCGACGAGCGCGGCGAAGGCGATCCCTTGCCCTGCGCCATCATGGAAGACGGTGACGACGCCGATGCGCTGGAAGCTTCGCTGATCGAAAACCTCGCCCGTCTCGATCCTGACGAAGTATCGCAATGGGAGACGTTTTCGCGGCTCGTCAGGCAAGGCCGCACCGTTCCGGACATCGCTGCGACCTTCGGCATCACTGACCTGAAGGTCAAGCGCATTCTGGCGCTTGGCGCCCTCTTGCCCAAAATTCGCGAAGCCTATCGCCGCGAGGAGATCGACGCCGAGACGGTGCGCCATCTCACCATGGCGTCCAAGGCGCAGCAGAAGGACTGGCTGGCACTCTGTGCCGATCCCGATCAATACGCGCCGCGTGGCTTTCAATTGAAGCAATGGCTGTTCGGCGGCCAGTCGATTTCCACCAAGGTGGCGCTGTTTGCCATCGACGAATATCCCGGCCTGATCACCTCGGACCTGTTCGGCGAGGACAGCTATTTCGCCGATGCCGACCTGTTCTGGCAAAAGCAGAACGAAGCGATTGCCGCCAGACGCGACACCTATCTCAACGACGGCTGGAGCGAGGTGGTGCTGCTGGAGCCGGGCCAGTATTTCCACGCATGGGACCACGAGAAGACCCCGAAGAAGAAGGGCGGCAAGGTCGTCATCACTGTCTCGCATCGCGGCGAGGTCGAGTGTCACGAGGGCTGGCTGTCACGCAAGGAAGCGCGCCGCGCCCGCGAGGGCGGCGAGCAAGAAGAAACAGCCGCCAAGCCGCCGCGCCCCGAACTCACCGGCCCGATGCAGAACTATGTCGATCTGCATCGCCATGCGGCCGTGCGCGCGGCCATGCTCGACCATCCCGCCGTGGCGCTGCGACTCGTGGTGGCGCACGCCATCACCGGTTCCGGCTTGTGGCTGGTGCGCCGTGAGCCACAGCGCGCGGCCAACGAGACGGTGACTGCCAGCCTTGCCGACTGCAAGGCCGAAGCCGCATTCGGCAAAAAGCGGCGCGAAGTGTTGGCCCTGCTCGGATCACCGGATGAGGATGGCGTGGTCGCCGGCGGCAATGGCGACGCCTTTGCTATCGCCCGCGTCTTCGCGCGCCTCTTGGCGCTGTGCGACGACGATGTCATGCGCGTTCTCACCCTTGTCATGGCCGAGAAGCTTGCAGCCGGCAGCGCCGTCATCGAGGCGCTCGGTAACCATCTGAACGTCGATATGGGCACATTGTGGCAACCGGACGACGCCTTCTTCGACCTCTTGCGCGATAAGGAAATCGCCAATTCGATGGTGGCCGAGGTCGGCGGCAAGCTGGTCGCGGATGGCAATGTCGCCGAGAAGGTCAAGACGCAAAAGAAGATCATCCGCGACTTCCTGGCGGGCGAGAATGGCCGCCAGAAGGTCGAGACCTGGCTGCCGCGCTGGATGAAATTCCCGGCCGAAAGCTACACCAGTCGCGGCGGTTTCCGCACCGCCGATCAGTGGGCACAAGTGCAGCCGCTGTTCGTCCGCGAATAATCGATCAGGGCCCGAGCGGCGGTTCTCTCGAGTGCCGCCGCTCAGGTCGCGCGCGCCGCTCCGGGCCGCGCCGGCTGCCGATTGGCGTCTTGTCGAGCCAGTGCCGCGCGCGAGAAATCCCGACGCCAATTCGCCCCCGTTTCGGCAGCCCTGCACCACGCCGGGTTGCTTGCCGAGGCGCCAGGCGCATGGGTCCAATTGTCCGATCCGGTTGCCGACAGAGCCCGCGCAGCCAGCCCCCTGCATTGCCGCACGCTCTTGTGCCGCCGATCGCGCCACCTGTCTCCATGTGTCTCAGGGACCATTCCCCTGCGGCTGGCTTGACGACCTATGGGCGGATCCGGCCCGCCCGAAACCCTCGCCAGCAGCTTTTTTCCCCGCCGCCTGCGGCGGCTTCCTCGCGCCGCTTCGCTTCAAAAAAGCTGCCCGCTCGGGTCCTTCGCTATCGCTGCGGCCGTCCCGGTTCCGGCGGTCCGGACGCGCCCATCACGGTCCGCCATCGCAGGGGAATGGTCCCCTGCGAGCACCAAAGGAGACTGAAAATGACCGCGATCGGATACGTTACCAAACAGGAAAACGGCGGCTACAAGGGCCAGCTCAAGACGCTTAGCGTCCGCGCCGACATCGACATCGTGCCCAATCAGGCAAAGAGCGCCGACACCCATCCCGACTTTCGGGTGCTGACGCAAGGGGTCGAAGTAGGGGCCGGCTGGATCCGCACCGGCGAGACCTCCGGCAAGGACTATGTGAGCCTGTCGATTGCCGCCCCGGAGTTCGGCCCGCGCAAGCTCTACGCCAATCTCGGCCGCGCCGCCGGCCAGGATGATGACGACACATACGCCATCATCTGGAACCCGGTCGACTGAACCGCCTGCCTCGAGCCTCGCGCCGCAATCGGCGCGGGGCTCTTTCGGGAGGGGGCGGCGAAAACTCGCCCCCCACTCTTCGCCCGTCCCCAACACGATCTCGCTCGCCGATCCTCGGCTTCGCTTGTCCGTAACGAAACGAGGACCATCATGGACGACGAAAACGAACGCGCGGCCCGCGCGAAGAAGGGCAGTCCGTTTCTCAACACCGCGCAGGCCGCCTTCTATATCGGGCTGTCCCAGCGCACGCTGGAGAAGATGCGGCTCAAGGGCGGTGGCCCGCAATTCCGTAAGCACGGCCGCTATGTCCGCTATCACATCGACGAGCTCGACGACTGGTCGAAGGGACGCGCGCAGGCGACCAGGCCCGAGGATGGCGGGCACGATTCCGGCTCGGCCGGTGAGGGAGGCCGCTCATGAGCCGGCGTCCCACTATCCGTCTGATCGGCAGCCATCTGCGGCGCATTCGGGCGCGCAAGACGATCGCCGTGGCTAGTGTAGGCCTCAGCCTGATCGGCTTCGCCGCCTTCGGCAAACCATCGCCCTGGCTGGTCTGGAACGCCTCGGAGAGTGCGCCGGTCGGCCTCTATCGCCTCGCGTCCGGATCACCGGCTCGGGGCGACCTCGTGCTCGTCCGCCCGCCAAAACCGGTCGCCGATCTCGCCGCCGAACGCTTCTATCTGCCCAGCAATGTGCCGCTGGTCAAGCGCCTTGCCGCGCTGCCTGGCGAGCATGTCTGCGCCTTCGGCGACGCCATCATCATCGGCGGCGAGATTGTCGCGCGCCGGCTGGCAACCGACACGCAGCACCGTCCGCTGCCTTGGTGGAATGCCTGCCGCAAGCTCGCCGCCGACGAGTTTTTCCTGCTCGGCAACGATAGAAACCGCTCCTTCGACAGCCGCTATTTCGGGCCGGTGCCGGCCGAAAATATTGCCGGGAGGCTCGTGCCGCTATGGACCGAGTAACCCTCCTGATGCTGGGCATGGTCGCGATAGCGCCATGCGCCTGTTCCGCCGCGACCGACGCTCAGCCGGCCGCCATCTCCCGTGGTCCGCAGCTGGCAAGATGGCAGCCCTTGGTAGCCGAAGCAAGCCGGCGTTTCAGCATTCCGCAGCCCTGGATTTATGCCGTCATGGATGCCGAAAGCCGGGGGCAGACAATGCGGGACGGACGGCCGATCGCCTCACACGCCGGCGCCATTGGCCTCATGCAGGTGATGCCCGGCACCTACGAGGAGATGCGCGCAGAGCTTGGCCTGGGGGCCGATCCGCACGACCCTCGCGACAACATTCTGGCAGGCACTGCCTATCTGCGCGCCATGTATGACCGCTTCGGCTTTCCCGGCCTGTTTGCCGCCTATAACGCTGGGCCGGACCGCTACGAACAGCATTTGCAGCGTGGGCGACCGCTGCCCAGCGAGACGGTTTCGTATTTGGAACAGCTCAAGGCTGCCGGGATTTCGGCCGCCGACATGGACGCGTTCACCGGCAAATCCCGTTCCGGAAAAGCGCCGGAAATCCCGTCCGGGCAGTCGCTGTTTTTCCTGCGAAACGGTGTTTCCGCGACCGATCCGAATGGCCAAATTGTGGTGCCGCTCGGATCGGAGCGAGCAAGGTCAGGCCGGCCGGATCGCAGGTGAGGGCAGGGGTACCGTGGGTCGGGCGGGGCAGGGAGGCAGGTCCGGGAAGGCAAGATAAAGGCATCGCCTCCTGGAGGCGGCGAAGTCTTTGTCTGCACATTGCTTTTCATGGAGGCTGCCTTCAGCGTCAGGAGAGCTTCTGCTGACAAAGCTTTGATTTTGCGCAAGATTACTAGGAGGCTCAATGCAGGATGAAGAGTTCAAGCCGAGCCTGGGCAAAATCGGATCGCGCGGCTCGAAGGCAGGCAAGCGTTTCGCCGGCCAGATCCGCGCCGCGATCAACCGAGCCGGCGGCGGCAGCGGTCGCCGTGGCCGCTTCATCGGAAGCCGGGCGGGGCGCGGCGGGGCTGCTGCCGCCGTTCTCAGAGCGCGCGACCCCCACGCGGCGTTTCGGCAGCGGCGCGCCGTCGTCAAGGCCCGTATCGTCAAGCTGGCCGGCAAGGGTGTTGACGGGGCACGTGCACACCTTCGCTACCTCCAGCGCGACGGCGTGAACCGCGAAGGCGAGCCTGGCGAGCTCTATAGCGCCGACAGCGACCGCGTCGATGGTAAGGCCTTCATCGATCGTGCCGATGGCGACCGGCATCAGTTCCGCTTCATCGTCGCCCCTGAAGACGGCATCGAGTATGATGACTTGAAGCCGCTCACGCGGCGCCTCATGGCGCAGATGGAAGAAGACCTCGGCACTAGGCTCGACTGGGTGGCCGTCGATCATTTCAACACTGGTCATCCGCATACCCATATTATCGTCCGCGGCAAGGACGACCGCGACGAAAACCTCGTCATCGCGCGGGACTACATCTCGTCTGGAATCCGTGAACGGGCGGCCGAGCTGGTCAGCCTCGACCTTGGCCCGAGAACGGACCGCGAGATCGAGCAACGCCTGCGCCACGAAATGGAGCGGGAACGCTTCACCAGCATCGATCGGCAGCTGCTCCGCATGCGCGACCATGAGGGGCATGTCTCACCGGCCAGCCGAGACACGTTTCGCCAGACGCTGCACCAGGGCCGCCTGCGCAAGCTCGAGCGGATGGGTCTGGCTGAGGAAGTCGGCTCGGGCCGCTGGCGCCTTGATGGCGAGCTTGAAGCGACGCTGCGCCGCATCGGCGAGCGGGGCGACATCATCAAGACCATGCACCGCGAACTGACCGGCAAGGGGCTCGCCCGCAGTGCCGCCGACTATGTTGTCCATGATCGATCTGCAGAGCAGATGCAGCCTGTCGTCGGCCGCATCATTGCGCGCGGCCTGGCCGACGAAATCACTGACCGCCATTACCTCGTCGTCGACGGCGTGGACGGCAAAAGCCACTATGTTGATATCGGCAAAGGCGAGGCCACCCAACCGACGCCAGAGGGCTGCATAGTGCGGGTCACGCCGAGGGACACCGGGCCAAGGCAAGTCGACCGCACAATTGCCGAGATCGCCACGGCCCATGACGGGCGCTACAGCATCGATATCCATCTCAAGCATGACCCGTCGGCCACCGAACGCTTTGCCGAAACGCACGTGCGGCGACTGGAGGCGATCCGCCGGGCGACCGGTCGAGTCGAGCGCGAGCCGGACGGCACCTGGATCGTCGCACCGGATCATCTCGACCGTGTGTCTGACTACGAGCGTAAGCGGGCCGGGGCCGAGCCTGTCACGGTTGACAAGCTCTCATCCACGCCGCTGGAACAACAAGTCAGCTTCGACGGCGCCACCTGGCTCGATCGAGAGCTGGTTTCCGACACACCGGAGGCCTTGCACAGCTCTGGTTTCGGCCGCGATGTCCGAGAGGCGCAAGGCCGCCGACGGCAGTGGCTGATTGCGCAAGGTCTTGCTCGGGAAGAGCAGGATCGGGTCATCTATCGCGCCAACATGCTTTCGATCCTGCGTCAACGTGAGCTGAACCGTGTTGCCGGCCAGTTGTCGAACGAACTCGGTCTGCCCTATTCTGAAGCCCAGAGTGGAGATCGAATAGAAGGCACGCTCCGCCGCTCCGTCGAGCTCGCCGGCGGAAAATACGCTGTCATCGAGAAATCGCGCGAGTTCACGCTGGTACCATGGCGGCCAGTGCTTGATCGGCATATTGGCAAGGAGGTGTCTAGTGTCATGGGTGGGGAGGGGATTTCATGGACCATCGGCCGGCAGAGAAGCGGACCAAGCATTTCGTGACATGGCTACACAACTTCTTTTGCCCGCGTTGAAACAGGTACTCAGTCCGGACGGAGTTCGCCTGCTAATTGCCCGCGGCATTGATCTCGCGAGGGATAAATGGCTGGTCGTGCAAGACTTATCGTTCGCTCTACAAAAAGCGCCGCGATGATTCATCGTGTTCCATGATTCTGAGCCAAAACCCTCCTGCGCCACCACGGCACTCTTCCCGGTGCCACGGAAGCCGCGCCGACGCGGCGGTGCCGGCCTGGTTGCGCAGGGCTGCCCCCGACCCAAACAGTTGCGGCGCATTGAGGACATTGCAATCACTGACGGTGCGGCCATCGGCGCGCTCGATGCGATGGTCCGCCAGCTAGAGAGGTGGGCTGGCGCCTGGTGACAGCGCCTAGGGCTTTCGGCGGCCGTGGTACGGCGAAGCAGGCTCGCGGCGTCGAGGATGAAGCCGCACTTCGCGATGTTCTTCTGCTCACACGACCGGGAGACAAGGTCGACACCGCGGGCCCGATGCTGTTGACCGGGCGTGAACTGGCAGCCCATCCCGCTGAGGATCTTCTAACGGGAGAAACCTCGCTGCGGTGGGGAAGATTTCGATCGTCGCCCGCGACGACGAGGCGGTCAGCGACCTGACCAGACGAGCTCGGCAGCTTTCCGCTGCGGCATGGTGACCGGCGCGATCATGGCCGCCGAATGAGATCGCTTCGAACGCACCGTCGGATGCTGGCTCGCCGACGCTTTACTGGCGCAGCGCCTGGGAGGGGCAATGCGGTGCCGCTACTGGGCACCGAGGCAGCTTTGGGCATGAGACCCGATCAATCGCGCCGGGCCGCGACGGTCATTGCGGCATCTGGAGTCGAGGCCGGGCGCGAACGTCCTCCAGGCCGCGCCGGTCCGGCGAGGCGGTCGAAATATCGCGAAAACTTGGCCACCGCGTGCACGTAGGATCGCTGGGTGGCCGGCGACAGATTGCGGATCGTCATGTCCTCGATCATGCGTCGGCGAAGAGGGCTCAACTCGGCCATCTCAAACTCCTGTTCTCAAGATTGCGCTTCAACAGCCGCAATCCTTCAAAAGAAGCGTCATCCGCAAACCCACGCACCAAATGACGCGTCAGCGGCTTCGTTCAATCCCTTTATGGGTCCGGACCCTAGCACTACTTTGGCAGATTTTTAGCGGAGATGGTTCTGCGGCAGTGGGGACAACGGATTGGGGGCGGCTGCGCGAGCGCGGTGAGGATGGCTTGCCTGACGGCGGGTAGGCTCGGTTGGGGCGGCGGGCCGAGGATTCTTTTTTCCCCCTCCCGCTTGTTTGAGGCGGCGAGATTGCAGGAAGGCGTAGGCGATCATCGTCATCAGCGCGTGCCGGTGCAGGCCCGTCCATGAGCGCCCCTCGAAGTGGTCGAGGCCAAGTTCCTCCTTGAGCTGCTGATGCGCCTGTTCGCAGACCCAGCGCGCCTTGATGGCGCCTGCGATCTGCTTGAGCGGGGTGTCGGCGGGCAAGTTGGAGAGGTAGTATTTGCGCTCGCCGGTCGAGCGGTGCTCGCCGATCACCCAGACCTCCTCGCCAGGCAGATGCTGAGCGCCCATGTCGCGGATGCGCTGGGGTGGGCCATCTGCAACCCGGACACGGACAGCGGCGAAGCGGGCCGAGAGGCGGCCTTTGGTGCCACGCCGCCAACTGACCGTCCGCCATTGGGCTTTTTCCAGCATCGCCTGCGCGGCCATCGACTTCACATCGGGGATATGCCGGCGGCGCGGGCGGCCGTGTCCGGCAACGGGGAAGATCATCGCCACGTCGGCGGCATAGACCTTCTGCTTGAACGGGATACCGACGGCCCAGGTAAGGCCGCGCTCGGTGAGCGCCTGCCGGAAGGGGGCGCTCAAGCCATATCCGGCATCGGCGAGCACGCAGCCAAAGCGTAAGCCGGCTGCGCGAGCCCGGTCGATCTCGGCCAGCGCGATTTCGGGCTTGGTCCTGTAGGCACGATGGTCCTCGGGCACACCGGCACGGTCGAGCCGGGCGGGATCGGAAGTCCAGCTCTCGGGCAGAAACAGTCGCAGCCCCACCATGACCGGCACTTCGCCAGAGGCCAGCGTCAGCGACACCAGCGTCTGGCAGTTGGCGTTCTTGCCAAGTGCCGAGGCATATTGCGGCGCGACGCCGACCGAGTGGCGCCCCTTCTTGGGGAGCGCGGTGTCGTCCACGATCAGCCACGCATCGTTCCCGCCAACTTGTCTGTCGGCCTCCGCGAGCAGCACCTTCTCCAGCGGCGCAGCATCCCACACGCCGCTCGCGATGAAGTGGTGCAGCTGGTCATAGTTGACGCCTGCGTCGCGCGCAGCCATCGGTTGGACGCTCTTGCGATCCCCAAGGCCAATCAGCCCAGCAATATAGGCCGGACACATCCGCGCACGCGTCTTGTGCCTCAACGCCGAGACGAACGGCTCAAGCCACCGCTCCAGATCGAGTTGCCAATCCCTGTTCATGGCCGGCCCCTCCAACAGCCGACCTCTCATGAATCACGCAAAACCGCTCTTGGGAATCCTCGAAACGCTCCCGGAACTAAAAATCTGCCAAAGTAGTGCTAGCAGGTTGTGACCATTGCTGTGGCAATGCAGCAGTCCTGGATGGCTGCATCAAATAAGTTCCAAGATGCCCCGGGTGCGCTTCCACCGGACCACCTGGACGCTGCAGTTAAATGCACAAATCCACGCGCGTGCTGAAGCATCGTGAAAAATTCATGGATTATGACCCGATCCAATTTCGGTCGATGAATCAGCGCCCTTCGCCGGGGCTGTCGGTCCGCATCGCGCCTGACAGCGGCGCTATGCTGGCGCTCCCATGGCCGCCCTGTTGAACCGCTTTCTCCAGCACCGAACTGAATTGGTCCCGCTGGCGGACATTTCGATGCTTCCGCCTTGCGGGCCTTCTTTGTTGCGGCCGGCTCTGCGGCACGGCTGCGCCGACGTGAACGTGCTTGGCGGCACGTTTTGTGAGGGAGGGAAAGAGGCGCGCGGCCCTCTCCCTGCAAGTCGCCGCTGGCGGATTCCTCCGTCTGCCCGCTTCGCTCCGTGCAGACCGGGGAGACCCCTCCGCCCCCTTGCTCGCGCTGCTCGCCACGATGCCGGGGGACAGGCGACCTGAACCCGTGCCCAAGCCGATCTGATGGCAGCGGTGGGGCTGGACATGGGCCCGTGGTGGACATACGTGCCACACAAATCCTCATGCTCGCCTAACCGGCTGCAACGTATGGCAATCCGGGCAGACCCGACGAAAGAAGGAGTAGGTCTCGGCCATTCCCGTGTCCGAACCCAGAAAAGTTACTGGTTTCCTTACGGGCGCGATACAAAGGGCACGGGCTGGACTTGGCTGCCGGGGGCGGGGCTTGTCGACCGCTCGATCGAAAGTGAGAGACGAGGAGGAGAATCACCGACCTGCAGAGCGGCAAGGCGCTCGCCTACCTCCCTGTCAGTCACCGTTAGCCGATGGTTTAGACGAAGATAGTCCGTCCATGTCGGCGTGCGGAATGTCTCGGTCCAAAGAGTCGAGTTCTGAAGATCGCGCTGGAGGGTCCAGTCCCGCGCACCGGCACGGCTCTGAACGCGCCGCCTTTCGCGCATGCAGCTCAGAAACTCCTCGATATTCTCCTCGGGTATCGAGTACTCCACCTTGATCACGATCGGGCCGCTCCTGGGCTTCAAATCGAGGGCCAGTTCTGGTGGCCTGAAGTCGAAGGCCCCTTGATCCGATTCCTCCCATAGCCGTACCGGCAATAGCTTTCCCACAGCTGCAACCAGCAACAGCGCCGCTGCAGCACCTTCCAAAGCCCACGTCAGGGAATAGTACTGCGCGACAGCACCCCAGATCCAGCTGCCCGCTGCCATGCCGCCGTAGGTCAGGGCGTAATAGATCGACAGGGTGCGACCAACGACCCACCTTGGGCTTGCCAACTGCACACACACGTCGGTTCCGGTCCAGGTGACAACCCAGCCTGCGCCAGCGATTGCAAGCGCGATCGCTGCTACAGCCACCGATGATGTGAGAGCCAGTAAAAGGCAACACGTTGCGCAAGCAACGGATGCGAGCGTGATCAATCGATTTTGGGACGTGATGCGTCTGAAGTAGCTATTGCCAATGCCCGCGATGAAGGCGCCTGTGCCGAAGCCGGCTAACAGGACGCCGTAAACAATTGGCCCCCCCGCCAGTTGGTCGCGAACCACGAGGGGGAGCAGAGCAAGGATCGAGATGCTTGACAGCCCGAACAGGGTTGCGCGCACGATCGCCACTCTGATCTCCGAGGAGATTGCCGTGAAGCGCATGCCATCATGAATGGCCGTCGTCATCCGCTCGCGCGGAAGAGGCGAAGAGCGAACTTGCCACTTGGAGCGCAGCACAGCGCTCAACGGGACCAGGTCGGTCAGCGCAGCGAAGGCGAAAGCCGTAAGGGGGCCCAGCAAAGCCAAAATTACACCGCCCAGCGCCGGTCCTATACTCCGAACCACGTTGTACCCCACCGACATCAGCGTCACTGCAGCGGGTATGTCGCGCTTTTCCAGGATGTCGCCGACCGAGGCGTGCCAGGCTGGATCATTCAAGGCAAAGCCGCATCCCGCCAAGAAACTCAGTCCCAAGATCAGCCATGGACTGACAAAGCCCAGTCCAACAGAGAGAGCCAGCGCCGTGGATGCCAGTGCGATCAGGCAATGTCCGGCAAGCATCACGCCGCGGCGGCTGAAGCTGTCTGCAATCGCTCCAGCAAGGATCGACAAGAAGAAGGCGGGCAGTGTCGATGCAGCCTGCACGAGCGCAACCATCAGATCGGAGGCTGAAATCGTTGCCATAAGCCAGCTTATAGCCACGCTCTGCACCAGCCAGCCAAGGCTGGATATCTGCGTGGCTGTCCAGATCGAACGAAAGACCGGATTCTGAAGAGGGATCAGTGTGTTTGCCGCAAAGGGCGGGGAATCTTGACGCCGCATGACTTCTCACCTCCACCACGTAGTTCTTTCACTCACTCTCTCGCTGACAGCGGTGCGCTTACGCACAGCTGCGTCACAACCAAGTTCCGATATCGCGCTCGCAACAAAGTAGATGTCGCATCCACGGTGCTGATGCGCGATGAGTGTGCCAGTTGGGCGTCAGCTGGTCTGGGTCGCGCAGCCCGATGGGGTGCGGTCTGCCCTGCGACTCTTGGCCTTGGACGGTGCTACCGCCCCGATGGCCGGGTTGTCAAACTGCCACGGTGCTAGCAGCGCCCATCCCATCCTGACAGGCATGAGCGTACGACGCAGCGCATCGCTGGTATCGGAGGCGGGTGCAAGATCAAGGGTGGCATCGTCTTGACAAGTACGAGCTGGTGGACGCCTTCGCCCGACCTATCACATCGGCGATTTATGGGGCCGCCGTTCAACTCGTTGGTCTATGCACAAAAAACATAATACGCTTCAAAAGACGTTTCGTGTCGGCGCAGGCGCCGAGGAGGGCGCGGAAGCCTTCACCATCGTCATCCCGCCACCGAACGTCACTGGCTCGCTGCACATGGGCCATGCGCTCAACAACACGCTGCAGGACATTCTGGTGCGCTTCGAGCGCATGCGCGGCAAGAACGTGCTGTGGCAGCCCGGCATGGATCACGCCGGCATCGCCACGCAGATGGTGGTCGAGCGCCAGCTTATGGAGAAGCAGATCCACCGCCGTGACCTGACGCGCGACGAGTTCATTGAGAAAGTCTGGGAGTGGAAAGCCGAATCCGGCGGCGCGATCTTCAACCAGTTGAAGCGGCTGGGGCCTCGGCCGACTGGAGCCGAGAACGTTTCACCATGGACGAGGGCCTGTCCAGGGCGGTGCTCGAAGTGTTCGTCACGCTCTACAAGGAAAGGCCTGATCTACAAGGACAAGCGCTTGTCAACTGGGACCCGAAGCTCTTGACCGCGAGTCCGACCTTGAGGTCGAACAGCAGGAGGTCAACGGCAATCTCTGGCATTTCCGCTACCCCGTCGAGGGCGAGGTTTTGGATCCGGAAAATCCTAAAACCTTCATCACCGTGGCGACGACCCGCCCGGAGACGATGCTGGGCGATATGGCGGTCGGCGGTGCATCCCGACGACGAGCGTTTCCGGCATCTTGTCGGCAAGAACCTCATCCTCTGCCGATCGTCGGCCGCAGGATCGCGGTGGTGGCGGACGAGTATTCTGATCCGGAGAAAGGCAGCCGCGCGGTCAAGATCACGCCGGCGCACGACTTCAACGAATTTGAGGTCGGCAGGCGCCATAAGTTGCCGGCGATCAATATTCTCACCATAGAGGGGCGGTCACCCTCACGGACAATGACGACTGTCTCGCCGGGCTGGAGGTGGCGCCGTAGCGCCATGCGGTCCGGGACGAGCTCGACGGTCTGACGCTTACATCTCGCCGAACTGGTCCAAGCAAGCATGAATTCCATAACCAGGCGCCGACGTGGAACTATCTCGTCGTCCACGCCCACGGACGCATCACTGTCCGGGATGATGAGCGCTATGTGCGCCGTAACGTGGCGAAGCTCACTCACATGCATGAAGCCTCGCAGCCTGCCCCGTGGAAGATGGGCGACGCGCCGAAGGACTTCATTGACACGATGGTGAAGGCGATCGTCGCCCTGGAAATCGAGATCACCAGCCTGGTTGGTAAATCAAAACTCAGCCAGAACAAAGAGGTGCGCGACATTCAGAACGCTGGTGAAATGCTGAATGCCCGAGGCGTCAATGGGATGGGAGAAGCGATGCTCGCGGTTGCGGCGGCCAAATCCCAATAGCAACTATCTTGTCCCGACAAGCCGCTGGTGCTGGATTTCCAACGGGTGACCTTGAGAGACAAATGCTTCGGCTCGCCGGAAACGCGACCAGCATCTGACCACCCGCTATGCGGCAGATGGACAAGAACTCAGGCCGCCATCGCCAGCCACATCCGCAATGCCGCCGGATCGATGGAAGCTGCTTACCCCGCCAGTCTCTCCGGTCATGCCGCCTGCGTCGTTAATACCTTGAACAGCAGCCTGGCGGTTAAACCGCCTTGCGTGTTCGGTATGGCGGCACAGCGGTTTGGAGATCGGCGAACGCCACGCCCCACGGTAGCGATGCCTCGCATGACCAAGCAGCGGCATGTGCGGCAGGCTTGCACCCGCTTCAGATGCGAGACGGGTCAAGACAATCATCCTGCACAATGCCACGCGGCGGTGAGCCGGTTTCGAAAAGGGCCGGCCCGGCCGTTCATACAAGTGGAGTTGGGGGCGCGGGGCCGGATCAAGCCTATCGCGTTGGACCCGCCGGGACCGCGCGTACATCATCCCGGCAACGCCAGGCGCTCGCCTCGCGTCATGCGGGCTTCGGCTTGGCGCGCCGAATGTCTGGACCGGCATCGCGGAGCAATGGCGCACCAGTCTACGACATGGTGCGTAGTCGCCATGCTGCCCCTGGCCAGATCGTAGATGACCTCGGCTTGTTCGCCATGGCGAGCCGAAGCACGTTGACGGCCGTGCCGGGTGATGCGCCGTCCCAGACTATCATCCCAAAATCGGCGCGCGCCATCTCCCGGTCTTTGGCGGCGTAGATCCAGTATCCTCTAGCACCTTTAGGAGACGGGACCCGGTAGGCAGCCCAGTCGCCCAGATCATTGCGGGGTTCCTTGGCCGCATGGAAGACCCCGACATGTTTGTAGCCGTAGCCCGCGAGCAGGCCCTGCGCCTCGGCATCGGCTCCAGACGCGTCGCCAATCAGCACGCCGTGCACGGCAACAACGATTGGGCGGATCCGAGCGATGGCAGGTTCCGTCAGCTCAAATATCTCGCGTGAACCCCCTATGAATATCATCGACATCATGACTTTCCCTTCTCTCCAGGGCTCCCTCGCTCTGACCGCCGTCTCCCTCTGGCCCTGCGTGAGGGGTCACTCGAACGCCGAGACGGCGAAGCCGGCTCGGGGAGCGGCGGGACGCCGCAACTAGAGCCCGGTCGGCGGCAGGCCGGCGCGCAGACCTGCCGCTTCCGGAGGCGCTACGCGCGCGGAGCTAGTGGCCTTTGTCGGCCAGCCAGAGGCTCACGTCCTGGATCGAGCGCATGAGCACCGACGGATTGTCCCGCGCGGGAATGAAGCCCCAGCTCTGCCAGTTGCGCTCGGCCTCGGCGTCTATCGCCCGCACCACCACCGCGCGGCCGCCGACGATGTCGGCGCCGGCGACGCAGCGATACAGCGCGTCCTTGACCAAGCCGCTACCGACGCCTTGTCCGGCATAGCGGTGGTCGATGGCGAGTTGTCCGATCAGCAGGCAGGGGATGGGATCGGGCGGGCGTCCGGTGCGGATGGCGCGCGGTGCGCTATTTGGCTGGATCACGCCCGGCGCGAGGCCGTAATACCCGACGACTGTTCCCTCGTCGTGAACGACCAGGACGCGGGTAAACCCGCGGGCCTGGTTCGTTCGCGCGAAGCCGGCCAGCCAAGCATTGAGCGCCGGCTTGCCGCAATCGAAGCTGTCGAGGCGGTGTGCGTGGTCGAGGAGTTCGATGCCTGAAAGCGCCACCTAGCGGTCCCAGGGCGGGGACCGACGCAGCCGCTCGGCCGCCTTCGCCGGGGGCGCAGCGGCCGGGGCTGAGATCGCCTGCATGAAGGCGTCATAGGCTTCCGGGGACACGCGGATGACGGTTTCGTTGAGGATGGCCGCCTGCGCCTCGTGCAGCGCGGCGCGCCGCATGAACTCCGTGCGCGACAGGCCGAGCAGCTCCGCGCCGCGGTCGATGATGGTGAGATCATCGTCGCGAAACCGCATCGAGACGGGTGCTTCCTTCCTGGTGGGTGTGGTGGCCATGGCGCGCTCCTGTGCTGCGGACGTATATACGTTAGTGTAACGCGGAACGCAATACTACGTTCCCTGGCGACGTCTCGTGGCGGATGGTCTCAGGATTTCTCGCCGCATCGGTTCTTCTCGGCTTCTCGCCCCAGTCGCCATTGCCGCAACCCAGAGCAAGGTGGCTTTGGTCAGCTCCGGCGGATCAATTACGGCTTAGAAAGCGCATTTGTTTTTGGCGGCCGGATGAGCGGGTCCAGAAGCGAAGTCGCTGCCATGACTGTCGCCGGACGAGCCCCGGCTATCCCGAAGCTGATGAACATCTGACGCGATGGCGACTTTCGGGCCGTCACGCCACAAAGGAGGAACGGCTATGAAGCCTGGGCGGCGGCACTTTCATTCTCAGGCGCCGCTCTATGCCACCTGTCGGCCAATGTGACATCGCCACTGCGGTCCTTCGAACAAGTCGATTCGATTCTGAATTTCGGCCTTTAGATGATTGTAGCGATTGAATCAGCGACAAGGGCTGGGCAATCGCGGTTGTGGTGACCGCGAGCCACTAAGTTTGTGCCGTACCCTTACAATGATTCATCAAGGCGTTTACCTCGGCAATCACGAGATCCGGCGTGATGTCGAACTTGCATCGGACTTTGACCGGACAATGCCGCACTTGGTCCAGACCACATCCGCGACATTCAATAACACTCATAAGCATGCTGACCAAGGGACCTCGAAACCCCCAAATCTCCGGTAGATGTGACGCCGTGAAAATGCCGATAGTAGGGCGGCCAAGCTGGGCAGCGACATGGCCGGTGCCTGAATTGTTCGAAACGACGAGGGCGGCCGAATTCACGAGACAATTGAATTCCAATTCTGACAAGTCGACAGCCGTCCGAATGTTCGCGGCCCCACGTTCCCTAGCTATCTTCGCAACCTCCTCAAGCGCTTCCAGGCATTCGCCACGGCCAACGAGGACCACCTCACCACGGGTCGAAAGAGCAGCGACAACTTTGCCAAAACTTTCAATCGGCCAATCTCGCAGGCTGGAATTGGAGAACGGAGCCACGACAAACGGGGCATTGCCTGTAGTCGAATTCTGTGGGTGACCCGCTCCGCTTTCGAAATAGGCAGCTGCCTTTGCGACCAGAAAGAGGAGGATTTCTGACACATGCTGGAGACGCACCTGCTTACGGTCAATGAACCAATCAAGCCATCTACGGGGGATTTTGTTAGCAAGCCCTATTTTTTGGACCAGCTTGTAGAAAATGGTTCTGCGCAGTTTCAGATTGAATGGCGCTATCGCAATATCGATCTGATGCATGCTGTACGGATCAACTATCGCCGCACGGTGCCTGGCGGGAACTTCAAGCAAGATCGGCCTTGTTTCTTCCGGAACACGCATATCAATGGCAAGATCAAACTCGCCGGTCAGCAGCGGCCTTATGTCCGCGGCTTCTTTGCGCGTTTTGACTTTTGGGTTGCGAGGAAAAAAGTCAAAAGCAACGTGATCGTCGGCGAGGTCGAACTGTTTTGCAGTAGCGATGTTCCAGCTTCCCACCACCAGCGTAATGTGGGCATGCGCAAAACGCTGACGAAGGTCCTTTAGAGGCCCTAGAGACATCCAAAAGTCGCCGACATGATCAAGCTTGAGGACCAAAATTCTCATCCTTGCGCTTGACTGTTCCGGCTCTTCCCAGCTGCGGTATATAATTTGATTGCCGTCGTGCTTTGTAAAATATGCCATTGCCATTCCGAAAATTATACGGTCAACACTGATAGCCCAGTGACGCGTGTGTAGGTTGGAGTGCTCCCCACTTTGTCCGCGTCTCCGCAAGAATTCTGCCATCAGATCCAAGCCGCGCTCCAGCAGGAGCTGTTGGGCGAAGTCTGCATCTCTAGCGATGGTAGCGCGCCAAGAAAGCCAGCTATGTCCCGACCCGCAATGTGAAGGGCTTCGTCACGGTCTCGCATGCAGTGAGTTCGGCAACGCCGAGTAGACGGTGATCGCCAAGCCGCCGTCCCCAGATCTCGGAGCATAACGGCAGTGGCCTCGCTCTTTGGTCGATGCTGATCCTGAATGCGACCGTCGCCGCCGGCGACGACACCGCCGGCCGCATTGACCGTCTCGGGCACGCCCTGTCGCTGTGGTCCCGCATCACGGTCGCTAGCAAGGACCCGCCGCAGCCGCTTTTTTCTGCGCGTCCGGTCGTCCAAGGTGAAGTGGACGAATCAACCCTGTGATGAAGTCGACTGCCTGCCAGCGGTGAGGTGGCAGGCGGCATCGATGAACACCATTATTCGCCGAGCTTGGATAGCGGCACCTCTATCACGCTGAGAGCCTGTTATGCTGGTCCAGCGTTTGATCGCAGTCTTGATCCATGCGAGCAGCTTGTGAGGGATGCAATCGAACGAGGCGCTGCTCCCACAGCCGTCGCAGGCCCTCCATCAGAGCTTCACGCTTAGCCTGATCCGGCGCAATTGTATTGAGGAGATCTCCCAACACGGCTTCGCCCTCAATCCGCATCAGCAGATTAAACAAGTCGTGTGAAATTCGTACACTGTCACTGCTGAAGTGGGTCGTGCTGATCTCGCAGTGAGTCTCCCGACGATCTGGCGCTTTGTAAGCGCGGGTTTGATGGAGGGACACATAGGGCGGCAACGAAACCGCAAGCGCAGTCCAATCCTGCAGCGTTGCAGCCCGCTTTTTTACCAGGAAGGGCCCGACCACAAGTCCATCCAGCTCTGTCGTCAGAAAGGTGGCAATCGCGTCTGCAACCGAATCCACGATCGGTTCGGCATTGTTGTTAAAGGACGTATTGAGCAGAATTGGAGTGCCTGTGCGCTTCTTGAACGCATTGATGACCTCCCAGTACGCGGGATTGGCGTTGCGCGATACTGTTTGCAGGCGAGCGGTTCCGTCGACGTGCGTGATGGCACCGAGCAAGGCGCGCTTTGAGTCACGCACGCGAACGACGAAATTCATGAATGGAAATTCGTGCCTACCGTCCGGGAGGTCGAAAAATTCGCTCGCATCCTCCTCCAGCACAGATGGCGCGAAGGGCCGATAGCCTTCGCGCTTCTTGACCATCGCATTGATCCGGTCCTTGTTTGCGGCGGGCCGAGGGTCGGCAAGAATGCTGCGGTTGCCCAGCGCACGTGGCCCAAACTCCGAACGACCCTGCACCCAGCCGATCACGGCGCCGTTGGCGATCCAGTCGGCTGCACTGCTTGCCACGTCATCAGAGCGTTCAACCTCGAGATGTCCGGCCCATGCATTCAGTTCCTGTTGCACGGCGCGCTCGCTCCCGAGATCAGGACCCCAATAGACCCCCTGCAGTCGCTCACACGGCGCGGGGCGGCCCATCTCGTTAGAGACTATCAGCGCAGCTCCCAATGCGCAGCCAGCGTCGTGAGACGCGGGTTGCACGAAAATGTCTTCGAAAAGCCCTGAATACAGCAGCTTACCGTTCATCGTGCAGTTGTGGGCCACCCCCCCCGCCAGGCACAACCGCTTCATGCCGGTGGCCTCACGGTGATGCCGGAGAATGTGGAACACGATCCGCTCAAGCGCTTCCTGCAGTGACGCACTCACATCTCGATGCTGCTGGGTGAAGGGCATTCCCTTTCGCCTGACCTCGATATTGCGGAGCAACGCCGGACCGATGCGGTCGAGGTGAACACGGTAGCCACCGCCGTTGGCGGAGAGCTCGTAGAACTGCTCGAAGAGCTCGCGATAGGGAGCGGGGTCGCCGTAGGGCGCGAGTCCCATTACCTTATACTCGTCGAACAAGCCGTAGCCGAGATAGCGGATCGTCTCGAGATAAAACAGCCCAAGAGAATTGTTCTCGGGGAAAGCCTCGAGTTGCGTAATTTCTGTGCCAGACCCTACCGCCAAGAGGCCCGATAGGAAATCACCAGAGCCATCAATCGCTAGAATGAGACTTTGTTCGAAGCCCGACATTGCAAAGGCGCTCACGGCGTGCGCCTGATGATGACTTACGAATGAAATACGCGAACTGTCCAACTTAGTGCCGAACTCACGCGTTAACAGATCCTGCACCAACGTTTTAGCATCCAACGGAATGGAGAGAATGTCCGGGTGGGATGCGGACATACCTTCAAGCATGGCGTTGGCATAGGGCTCGCTGGCGTAGAGCGCGACACGATCAATGTCGTTGAGCTGAACCCCCGCCGCTGACAGACAGTATTGAATCGAACGAATTGGGAGCTTGTTGGAGTGTTTCATCCGATTGAGGCGTTCCTCTTCGACGGCTGCTATCACCCGTCCGTCTCGGACGAGCACCGCGGCGCCATCGTGCATAAAGGCGTTCCGAAGCTCGAATCGGTTTTCATGGACTTGGTCAAGTCCGCCGCTAATTCCTAGACACAGCATTTCTTTCTCCACATAGTGACGGGCAAGCCAAATTGGCCTGCCTCAGACCGTTTCCAACTAAATAGGCCGCGTTGTCGCTTGCAGCTGCAACCGCCTGTCAGGCATCACCGGCATCAAAGAACGCCTCATAAGGGTCCGCCTGAATCAACATGAGATGCTTCGATCGTGGCGCCTGCCATTCCATGACGCCGAGAGCTTGGCTGGATCATCGAATCTTGAGCGGCTGCTGACTTGCATGCCGGCGATGCCGTTTTCATCTGCAGCACGAACTTGTGACGCGGGCTGCCTGTATCCTTGCGAAGGGGCGGCTGTTGACGAATAATGCCGCGCCGTGAACTGGCCCGATTTCATTCCCCGAAAGACCGTCGCACAGGCGACTGACATGTGCTGCACTGTCCGCCTGCTTCCCGGTCGCACATCCGATAACGCCTTCGCTTGTGCAGGAGGCCGCATCGCGTCATTCGTCGGCCAAACATGGCACCGACTGGAAGCCCGGCAATACCGCGTAGATGTAAAGTGCGCTGATGTTGTATGGTAGCGCTGCCGGCCGGGTCTCCAATCCGCTGCCCAAACGAGCGGACTGCCTGCGGCAAAAAGCCCGCCACAAGCAGAATCGCGCTGGGCAGCTGGCTCGCCTGCAAGACTTCGCAGCTCAGGAACATTGGGGACGACTAGCGTCGAACCGCCGACATGATCGGCCAGTTGCAACTCACTTCTCGGCACGACCTCCACTGCACGTCAGGGCGCATGGAAGATTTTCTCCTTTGGATGGGTGACCGGTGCGGACGTGCTTTTGTCCATGCAAGATTTCCGAAGAGTTATGAAATCGTTTGTTTCGATCAAAGTCATCCACGCTATGAATAGCTGCCGGACATGCGCTTCAAAGGGGCTTCAGGCTTCCCGGATGGCTACTCCGATTCGAAGCGCGTGGCATTCCATGCGCTCTATGACAACATTTTTCAGCAAAGGGTATGAGAGCAAACCCACACTTCTTTTTCAGAAGTCGCTTCGAAGCAGCCGAGGCCTTGATGGGCTTCTTCACCAAGTTCGGCGATGGTGCCGCAGACATTCTTCCTTTTTCCGGGCTGAGCAAGCGCAGAGTTCGCGCCTTGGCAGTGTGTCTGGGCGCTCCGTCTGATCTTGTTGAAAAGATCCCGACCGCCGACCTGGAGAACCTCGTCCCGGTCTCACATACGATGAGATTGACGACTTCCTCGAAGGCCAAGAGATCAACGAAGCGGCGCACAGGCGTATACTTCATGCGCATTCCAGCACAGCCCATAAGCGAGCGCTTCCCGTCACAACGATTGCCATGACGGGTTCGATATTTAGGCATCGGCAATAGCGTCTCAACATACACGATCGATGGGCTTGCCGCAGTTAGGCAGCTAGCGGCCTGAATTACCGCTGGAGCGAAGCGCTGCTCTTTCAGCCCGCATGCGGTCATGAGGTTGACAGTGTCGGCACGTATCGCCGAGGCCGGCACGCGAACTCATTCTCCCTGAATGCCTGCTCTATCGATCTTCCGCAGCGTACCCACTTGACCGGTCGCTTCGACATTCCAGGCACCTGGATTGTAGCCGATCCTTGCCGCTCTCCTTCGGCCGGTCGCAATGCTAGACGTGCGGCCGTTACGCTATGCAGAGCTGGTTGTCAGATGCGTGATGCGAAACGTGAGATGCAGCTCCAGTTTTGGCGATGGCGGGCTCGCCGCATTGTTGATATCATCCGCACAGAACAGGCGCGCAAATGACATCGGATTCAGAGAAGGCTGAGGCGGTCGAGCAGTTACTTGATACACCTGACCTTGCAACCGCACTGGAAAGCGAACAGTTCAAGAAATTCCTCGACCAGGTGCCGATCGCCATAGCCGTTTCGGACCTTGCCGGTGAAGAGCGCGTGGTCTACGCCAATCCGGAATTCGAGAAACTCTCAGGCCTGATGGCCGCCAGGCTCACCCAAGAAAACTGGGCGGCCCTTTTAGGCACGGGCCTCCATCAGCAAAAGGACAGGCCGCTAGCCGAGGCGGTGGTCGAGGGAACCGATTTGGTCGGCACCTTCAGGCTGGAGCGCGGCGAGGACAAACCCGCGATCGTCGACGTTTATTCCAACGTGATCGAAGACGACAACGGTAAGGTTTGCTTCCGACTGGTGGCCCTGGTCGACGTATCGGCTCACGGCGAGGCGGGAGATCAGCGCTCGGCCGAGGAGCGTGTCAGCGAGAAAGACACGCTGCTGCGCGAACTGCAGCACCGGGTGAAGAACAACCTGCAGATGATCACCGCGCTGATCCGGCTGGAAAGCCGCAACGCGACCGAGGCCGACCGGAGACGGTTTGAGCGGCTCGCCGGTCGCGTCGACGCTCTGGCGATCCTCTACCAGACGCTAACGGCCGACGAGCCGAAGGAGGAGGTCGATCTTGGCGTCTATCTCAGCCAGATCGCGTCCGCGGTGATGAGCTCGCATGCAGTCGAGGGGATCCGGCTGGATATGAAGGTGGATACATATCCCGTGTCAATAAACGTCGCCATGCCGGCCGGGCTGGTCGTAAACGAATTGCTGACCAATTCACTAAAGCATGCGTTCCGGGGCCGCGATGGCGGCACGATAACACTGCACAGCGTCGTCGATGGCGACGGCTGCCGGGTTATGGTGGCGGACGACGGAATCGGCCTGCCGGAAGGCGAGGTGTGGCCCAAACCAGGCAAGCTCGGAGCGCTGATCGCGCGATCGCTGACCGAGAACGCCAAGGCGCAGCTAGCCGTCGAGTCCAGCGCCAACAAAGGGACGAAGGTGACCATCGTTTTCAAGCGGTCGGCGGCAGCAAGCTGAACGGTTGCTGTCGAACTAGCAGGCTGGCGGCTGGCTTCATGTCGCGGCTTTGAGCAGGTGGCTGCAAATAGGCTAGGTCGCCCTTCACGGCCTGTTTCACATGGTCGAGGTCTTCCATTATGCTCCAGGCTTGCTGCTTCTGACTTCGGCGGCCAGTCCATCCCCACCTAGCGGAAGGCACTCCCGCCTGATTACGTTGCGGCTTGAGTCTTGACGGCGGGGGCACCTGACGCCTTCGCGCTCATCACGCGCGGGCCGGCAATTCAGCAGCGAGTCATCGCTTGGCCAATCTTGCCGAGGACGAAGGTCTAACCTACAAATAAAATTGGTCCGACTGTTCGTGGCCGGAGGTAACCGCGAATTTGCGCTATCGGGACAGGAGAGCAGTGCTGTAGGCAAACCGCGATGCGTGCATTCGTTCGATTGGTTCTACGATTATCCTGACGCCTGGGGTGACCAGTTGCACCAGTATTTCCTACTACGCGCAATCTTTGTAGGGTCATGTGCAGGTCATCGCGGCCCGCCAAGACATCGGAAAACTGATCGACGATCCTTCAACCCCTGAGATATTGCGCGCCCGAATGGCATCGGCGGCCGCCATATAATAGTTTGCGGCAAAGACGGCCGCGATCGAACGGCTGAGGACGCGCTCGCCAACAGATTGCGCGACAGACGATGGGGTGGATACCGCGGATACGACGCCTGGTTCGATGCTCCGATCAACAACGCGAAGCTCGCCGCGACTTCCGTCTACAGCGATTCGGTTCAAAGGCTTGGCGCGTTGGACAAAGCTCGCCGCGCCGAAGCGCGATGCATAGAAGCCGGGATAAGTCGCCCGAACACAAGTCGAACAAGCGGAGTGGTCGACCGTTTCGTCCTCCCCGGGGACGAGCCGGTTGCTCTGGCCTGGGGCGACCTGATGGGTCTTGCGGAGCACCGTCTCCAGCATGGCGATCAGGTCTTCGGGAAGTATGGCCTCATTCTGCACAGACGGTTTTGCGTGGCTGTTACGGATGCCGGCGGGCACGGTGGCGATATGGCGGTCCTTTCGATCGAGCGGCTCGCCACGCTGCGTATAATTCCACGCCAGGGAGGAGAGACGGCGCTCGATCGTCGCCACAGAGTTTGGTTTCTTGTCTCCTGTAACCTTTCTGGATGCACAGGCCGTGATGTAGAGGCCGACGGTCTGCGGATCAGGCGGCAACACCTCCGAGGTGCTGCCGGCGCGCCCAGGCGCAAAAATCCGCTCTCGACCGAGCGGCGTCAGACCGGTATTCTTATGGATGTTCATCCGGTCCCCCTGGAGTCACTGAAGCTTCGACAATCTCAGCTTTCCCGGTTCGGACCGGATGGACAAGCTACTGAAAGCTCACAACTAGCTACCAATGCGATCAGCTTTCGGGCTATCGGGCGCATCCAGGGAGGATGGGTATGTTCTTGGCTAACGGGCTCAAGCTGCGGGACCGCGGGTGCACGCTGGCACTGATGTTGGCGATTATATGTGTATGTGCGCCTGCACTGGCGGCAAACGCGTCGGATCAGGCGTGCCGGTCCATCGCCAAGCTCAAAATTCCAAGCGTGATTTTACCGAGGCTAGCCTTCAAAAGCCGCAGGAGATCCCCGCAGATCCCTTCACTGCATTCACCGGCGCCTCGCCTCAGGCGGTAAAAGTGGGCGGGCACTGCCTTGTCCGAGGTGTTATCGGGAAACGCCAGGGGGTCGATGGTCAATCATATGGCACCCGGTTTGAGGTGCGTCTTCCGACGACCTGGAACGACATGTTCCTTTTCCAGGGCGGCGGCGCAGTTGATGGCTTCCTGGCGCCGGCCGTCGGGACCATTCCTTGCCGGAACTCGACCGCGGCTCCCGGGCTCTTGCGCGGCTACGCTGTTGTAAGCATGGATGGCGGGCACCCAAGCCCCGATCCGGCTTTCGGGGTCGATCAAGCCGCACGCATTGATTTTGCGTACGCCTCCATTGGCAAAGTCACTTCGGTCTCGAAGCAGGTGATTGCAAAGTTCTATGGGGCGGCTCCGAAAAAGTCGGTGTTCATGGGATGCTCGAATGGCGGTCGTGAGGCGTTGATAGCGGCTCAGCGATATCCGCTCGAGTTCGACGGCATTGTTGCAGGTAGCCCGGGTTTTCGTCTCAGTGCCGCCAACATTGCCGAAGCCTGGGATACTCGCCAGTACATGAGCATCGCTCCCAAAGATGAGGCCGGCCATCCCATTCTGTCCCGCGCCTTCTCCCAGCAGGATCTGAACATCGTCGCCAAGGCGGTTCTCGCTGCCTGTGATGCCCGCGATGGCATTGAGGATGGCGTCATCAACGCCTGGCAGCAGTGCCGGTTCGACCCAAAGGTCCTGTCCTGCCAAGGCGATAAGACGGACAGCTGCCTCACGGCTGGTCAAGTGCAGGCCATGAGCCGCGCGTTCGCGGGTCCGGAAAGCTCCGATGGCGAAAAGCTTTACAGCGATTGGCCATATGATACGGGCGTTGCGGGCGCGGACTGGAGAATGTGGAAGCTGGGCAATTCCCCCACTTCCCAGTCGGATGCAAATAACATCGTTCTGGGAGCCCGCTCGCTTCAATACTACTTCATGACGCCCCCGGCGCCGAATTTTGACCCCCTGAAGTTCGACTTCGACAAGGATCCGGCACGCGTTGCGGATACGGCCAAGCTCAATGATGCGACCGGCACGTATCTCGCCAGCTTCGCTGCCCACGGTGGAAAGCTGCTCTTGTTTCAGGGACTTTCCGATCCGGTCTTCTCAGCCAACGATCTGGTGCGCTGGTACAAGCAAGTCGTCGAGGTCACAAGCGGCGGCGATTTGGAAGCGACTCGCCGTTTCGTGCGCATGTTCATAATCCCGGGGATGACCCACTGCGGCGATGGCCAAGCCTTCGACGACTTTGATCCTTTGGCCGCCATCGAGGGCTGGATAAACCAAGACAAGGCTCCGGATTCTCTCGCGGCTGGCAGCAAGGCATTCCCCGGCAAGCACCAGCCGATCTGCGCTTATCCCACTCAAGCTGCCTATGGCGGTAAGGGAAATCCCGATGAGATCGCGAGCTATTCGTGTCGGGGATAAGAGACCTCGTCATTTGTTCGCTTCAATCTGCGCGCATTCCCGGAACAGGTCTCCCGGACCAAGGATCGGTTGGAAAAGCTAAACCCGGAATTTGTGGGCCGTGCATAACGCAGTTGATGATCATGCCTGACTACGAAGCGTCGGCCGCCGATAGTCTGGACACAGCGCTCGCTGTGCTCGATGAGGTAATTGTTATCGCCTGAGATCTGACCGCCTCATCCCAGCGGACAAAACGGGGGCATCAGAGCCCGGACGCCTTGGTGAGATTTACGCGGAAACGATCGCGCCGGCGCTGATAATTTCGCGTCATCTCCGCGGAGGCATGGCCGAGCTGTTTTTGCACATAGCGTTCGTCGACCTCGGCCGACGAGGCGAGGCCGGCGCGCAGTGAGTGGCCGGCGAATTTCTTGGCCCGTTCGCCCTCCGACAGATCGCCGCGCACGCCGGCGGCGAGCGCCGTGCGCTTGACCAGGCGTGCGACCTCCTGGTCGTTCAAGCGATCGGCACCGACGGCTCTGCCTTGACCAGCAACGCGCCGAAACAGCGGTCCGTGCGCAATGCGCGCCAGTCTTAGCCAGGTCTGCAGAGCGACCACAGGGCAGGTGGCGTCGGAGGAGCCGCGGCCGATTTCGACCTCGCGCCAGCCGGTTTTGCCGCGCAATGTGACAAGCAGACCCTTATCGGCAAAAATCTCGACCCAGCCGCGCCCGTCCTCGGTCTGATCCCTGCCGACGTCGAGGCCGACGATTTCGGATCGGCGAAGGCCGCCGGCGAGACCCAAAAGCAGCATGGCGCGGTCGCGCAGACCACGCAGCGTGCCGCGGTCGAGGGTCTCGAACATGCGATCAGATCCTCGGGCAGGATCGCTTCCTTCTGCCGGGGAGGGGAGGCGTGGGTGTTGCGAACGCCAGCCATCACCGTGGCGATATGCCGGTCCTTGCGGTCCAGCGGCTGGCCGCGCTGGGCAAAATTCCAGGAGAGCGACGAAAGCCGGCGCTCGATGGTTGAAACGGTGTTGGGCTTTTTGTCGCCAGTGGCCGTACCTGACGCGCAGGCGGCGATATAGAGCCCGACCACCTGAGGATCGGGCGGGAACATCTCGATGCCTTGGCGCCGGCACCAGCTCGAAAAATGCTTCCAGTCGGCTGCGTAGGCGCGGCGCGTGTTGGCCGAACTCGCCGCCTCGATATAATCGCGCGCGCGGCCGGCGAGCGCCTCAAGCTGCGCAGGCAGGCTGGGATTGGCAATGGCTGGAAGGGGAGGGGACGAGGCTAGGTCGGCATCGCCCATCTGCATGACGATATCGATGATGTCGGGCAAAGCCGCGGCGCTTTGTGTATGAAGCTTGTCCGAAATTCGTAGCATATTTCGGACATCTTGACCGTCACTTCGTCCGAAATCGGACCACAGATTTCGGACAAAGCCCCGGCATCAACCCGCCAATATCTCGATCCGCCGTCGCCGCTGCAAACGTCGCCTGTAAGAGGCGAGCCGCCTCTAAACTGGTCGTATATCCCGATTAATAATAAGAATGTAGTCAACTTCCATATTTTAGAGGGCACGCATGCTGCCACTCAACCGGCCTGATCACCACACAAAGTGAGGAAGAACCTGGTTAGGTGCAAAGCGACAATTGCCTCGACAGCGGGTCCCGGAAGGTTTATGCTGCCCAATCTTACCGCAATCCGAAATGGCGATTGAGTACCTTCACGAGTGAAGGGATTCCCGCGGTCTTAGAGATGAGTTGTCGAATGGCGCGAAGTCGCACAGAATCGCGAAGTCGCACAGAATCGTGTGTTTGATACCGATCAGGATCGCGAGCTATTTCAGGTGCAGAGAGGTCTTGCGCCCGATGCACGAGTTGCTCCCGGTCCAACGGAAGTGAATGGGGTGGAACTGCTTTGTCGACCAAATTGTTGACGGAACGTCCGGCGCCCATTGTTGCTACATGTCTGGATTCTTGGGGCGTTTTGGATGATGCAATCCACCATCTCACTCCAAAGGGCAGTGGAATCTGGAACAATGTCGCTTTTGTACGCAGGACATCCTTCGCGCCCGATTGGCATATTGTCTTTAACTCTGCTTCTATTTTTGGGCTCCCTGTTGATATCGAGGCGAGTCCAAACAGGACAATTTTTGCAATCGGCGAACCGCCGACGAAAGCTCATCGCGCATTTCATGAAGGGCAGGGGAAAAATACCATCGTCCTGACGTCTGACGCAGAGCTGGCTGCTCGGCAGAATGCAGAGCGCCGATTCGTTTTGTCTCCACCTATCACTCGGTCTTGGTCTGTAACAAAGACATATGACCAACTTCTGGTCAGCGAAGTCGTGGACAAGCCGCTTCGGCTCTCATGGATTACCAGTAACATCGCCCTGCTTAAAGGGCATCGATATCGGCTGGCGTTTCTGGAACGGCTGAGAGAGGAGCTCGATTTTGACCTGTTCGGCCGAGGTTTTCGGCTGATTGGAGATAAATGGGACGCACTCGCACCGTACCGTTACAGTATAGCTTTCGAGAATACTCGTGCTGATTACTATTTTACAGAGAAGCTTATGGACTGCTTCGTTGCTGAAACAATGCCGATCTATTACGGCAGCCCGGCAATCACGAGGTTCTTCCCTTCCGACTCAATGGTTCTGATTGACCCAGAGGACAGGAACGTAATCCAAAAAATTCAAGAAATCATCGACTCGGACCTCTGGAAGGAGCGTCGCGGCGCAATACAAGAGGCGAAGCGGTTGGTTCTTGAGAAATACAATACGTTTGCTTATCTCGCGGGCTTCATCGAAAGCGTTCACGATAAACCCTTACCGCCGGAAGTTATACACATCGGTTCGCCTGCGGTCGATTTTGGGACAGACGAATGAAGTACTCCAACGCTCGCTTCGCGTGCCCGGCGGTTGGTGGTCTGGCGAGATCGGTACGGAGCGCTCGGCGGAGAATGCCTACCTGCGCAGACGGGCCGGCACGGGCGCACGAGGTCATGCGCCCCCGGCTGCCGCTGATCAGACGAACTGGGGAAGGCCAGGAACGGAATTGAGGACCTCGTCCACGAGTTCGTCGCCGGCATGTTCCTTGGCGAAGGCGATCGTCTCGTTGGCGATGGCGGCGATCTTTAGAATGCTGAGACCCTCACTCATCAATTGCTGGCCGAGCCCCATGAGGCCGCCTCCGCCCTCTGGGTCGTTGCCATGATACTTCGCCACTAATTCCGAAGCTCCGGGAATGGCCGCGATCATGCGCGCAACGGGACCGTCGGCCGCGTGGCGTTGCAGGAAACCCAGCATTAACCCAACGGCCTTCTCTGCGAGAGCCGGGCCGATGCCGGCACCAGTGGCGATGCGCGATAAGAATTCTTCCATGGCAGGGTTCGTCTCTCTTTAATGAGGTTTACACGGGGCCGGTCCGGCGCCCAAAGCGCCCTTGGCCGAACCACAATTGAACTCCACAAAAATAGGCCGGCGGAAGTGCTATTGCAACTGCGCGTAAAACCGCCTCTGTCAACGCAAGCTGCGTCGGACGTGCGTATTTCGCAAAAACGGGACAGTCGTTCCGCTAAATCGCGGACAGCAGTTTCACTAATTCGCGGACAGCAGGATGGGGTCGGCGCTCGGTTGCCTGGTTGAAGTCATTTGCGATTGATTTCGCCGTTTTCGGCGCCGGTCAAGGGCGGCGGTGTTTTTTGCTTTCTCATGCTGTCGCCTTCGAGGGTGATGCGATGGGCGTTGTGGATGATCCGGTCGAGAATGGCGTCGGCTATTGTCGGCTCCGCGAATGCTTCATGATGCACCTTTCCTTGATCGCCTGGTCCGTTGCAGTCGGCGTTGAAGTTGATCGATCTGGTCGCTGGAAAGGTTTCCGCTTGGCCGCGGGGCGTCACCATTTCTTTCCCACAAGATCCTTCAACGCGGCATTGTCGAGCATGGCGTCGGCCAAAAGCCGCTTCAGCCGCGTGTTCTCGTCCTCCAGAGCCTTCAGTCGCCGAGCCTCGGAGACATCCATCCCGCCGAAGCGGGCCTTCCAGTTGTAAATCGAGGCGTCGCTGACCCCGTGCTTGCGGCACAGATCGGCAACCGATACCCCGGCCTCATGTTCCTTCAAAATTCCGATGATCTGCTCTTCAGAGAAGCGGCTACGTTTCATGTCCTGATCCTCTCGATGGGCCAGAACGAACTTCAAACCGGATTAGATAAGAGGGGCAAGGTCAAGGTCGATGACTCAACTGTTGTGTGGGGAGAGCTCTTCCTTCTCATTCGCTCCAAATGCGGACGCGGCGCACGAGCTCGGAAGTTGAGATCCCGTAGCGATCGTGAAGCGTCGGCAGCGCGCCAGCGTCGAGGAACTCGTCGGGCAGGGCGATCTGGCGAAAGACTGGGGTCACTCTCTCGCGCATCAGCAGCGCGGCAACGCCTTCGCCAAGGCCACCAATGATGGTGTGGTTCTCCGCCGCCACCACCAGCCGTCCCGAACGGCGCGCGGCAGCGAGTATCGCCTCCGTATCCAGAGGTTTGATCGTCGGAACGTGCAGAACGGCGCAGCCGATCCTGTCGGCTTCAAGCGCCTTCGCGGCCTCCAGCGCGCGCATGGTCATCAGGCCGCTGGAAATGAACAATACGTCCGCGCCCTCGCGCAGCATTCGCGCCTTGCCGATTTCAAATGTATAGTCGTCTTCGTCGAGCACGACAGGAACCTTACCGCGCGAAAGCCGCATGTAGACCGGCCCGTTGTAGTCCGCGATCGCCTCCGTGGCCTGTTCGATGTCGAGCGCGTCGCAAGGGTCGATGATCGTCAGGTTCGGCATCCCGCGGAAAATCGCGATGTCCTCCGTCGCCTGGTGGCTGGGGCCGTAGCCGGTCGTCAGCCCCGGTAAGGCGCAGACGATCTTCACATTGAGTTTCTCCTCGGCGATCGCCATGCAGATGAAATCGTAGGCACGTCGCGATGCGAAGACGGCGTAGGTGGTGGCGAAGGGCGTAAAACCCTCCCGCGCCAAGCCGGCGGCGGCGCTCATCAGCACCTGCTCCGCCATGCCCATCTGATAGAAGCGGTCCGGATGCTCCTGTGCGAAGACATGGAGATCGGTGTATTTCGCGAGGTCCGCCGTCAGGCCAACTATCCCGGGCCGCTGGTGCGCCAGTCTGGCCAGTGTGTGCCCGAACGGCGCATTGCGTGTCGGTACGCCATCGGGCGCGATCGACGCGATCATCGCCGATGTGGTCTTGCGCTCACCGGCATTGGCGGCGTGGCGCGGCGCGAACTTTGACAACCTCAACGCGGACGTCCCTTTTCCAAAGCTTCGAGCGCTAACGTCCATTCGTGCGGTTCGACGCGGATGAAATGCGTGATGTCGCGGGTTTCCAGGAATGGCACACCCTTGGCCATGCGCGTATCGCAAACGATCACACGCGGACCAGGTTCCTTCAGGCCGCGCGCCATGTCGAAGGCCTTGCGGACCGCCTCGATGTCGTTGCCGTCGACGCGCTGCGCATGCCAGCCGAACGCCTCGAACTTGTCGGTCACTGGTTCGGAGGAGAGCATGGCCGTCGACGGACCATCGGCCTGCTGATTGTTGAAGTCGACAATGGCAATGAGATTGTCGAGCTTGTGGTGGGCGGCCGACATCGCGGCTTCCCAGGTCGAGCCCTCACCGAGCTCGCCGTCGGACAAAAGATTGTAGACGAAACTGTCGCTTCGCTTGCGCGTCAGCCCCATGCACATGCCAACGGCAATGCCAAGGCCGTGACCGAGCGAGCCGCCGGTGATCTCCATGCCGGGCGTGTATGGCGCCATGCCGGACATCGGCATACGGCTTTCATCGCTGCCATAGGTTTCGAGCTCTTCCTCCGGCAGCACGCCCGCTTCGATCAGAGCCGCGTAGAGCGCGATCGCATAGTGTCCGATCGACAGCAGGAAGCGGTCGCGTCCCTCCCACAACGTGTCCTCCGGCCGGTAACGAAGCGCATGGAAATAGGCGACGGCAAGCACGTCGGCGACACCCAGCGCCTGTCCGACATAACCTTGGCCCTGGACTTGACCCATCCGCACGGCGCGTCGGCGGATACGATAGGCTCGTTCGGCCAGGCTGACATTGCTGCCAGCGCGAGGCATCTCAAGCTCCGTTGTCCACTCAGCCATGGATTAGCATCCCACCGTTGACATCGATCACGGCGCCGGTGATGTAGCTGGCCAGATCGGAAGCCAGGAAGAGATAGGCGCCGGCTACGTCGCGCGCCTCGCCCAGCCGGCTGAGCGGGATTCCCTTGATGATGTCGGCGCGCATGGCGTTGGTCAGTTTGCCGCCGGTGATGTCGGTCTGGATCAGGCCCGGTGTGATGCAGTTGACGCGGATGCCTTCGGGACCGAATTCGCGCGCCATGGCCTTGGCAAGCCCCAGAACACCCGCCTTGGCAGCCGAATAGTGCGGGCCACCGAAGATGCCGCCGCCGCGCTGGGCCGAAACTGACGACATGCAGATGATCGAGCCGCCGCCATTTTCGCGCATGTTCGGGATGAATGCCTGGCTGAGATGGAGCACGCCGCGTAGGTTGACATCGAGGATGCGGTCCCAGTCAGCCGCGCTGATCTCCAGCGTCTTGACCGGCTGCGTGACGCCCGCATTGTTGCAGAGCACATCGATCCTGCCCAAGGTTTCTGTCACTTGCGCCGCCGCCCTCTTGCAGGCGTCGAGGTCCGCGACGTTGCACGCAAGGCCGATATGGTCGGGTCCAAGCGACGCAGCGGCGTCACGCGCTTGCCCGTCATCGAGGTCGAGTATTGCAACGCGAGCCCCGTGCTGTACCATCAGCGCTGCCGTGGAGCGGCCAATTCCCCGGGGGCCCGCGGCCCCCGAAATCACCACGGCCTTGCCCTTCAGCAACAAGTCGAACTCTCCTGCTATTTCTGTTTGCCGGTGATCTAAAGTCGGTAGAACCGGGCGGCGTTGTCATGGAACAGCGCGAGCCGCTCCTCGTGCGGGTGGGCGATCGTAATTTCCTTGAAGGCGTTCAAAATGGCGTCGAAGCTCGAGAACAGCTTGCCGACGGGGAAGTTCGTCGCGAACATCGAGCGGCCGACGCCGAAGGCTGCGATCGCCTCCTCGATGCTCGGCGCCGTCGACCTGCATGCCGGTGTGATTGAGAATGATCTGCACGTCGGGAAAGTCGCGCGCCAGTTCGAGGAACTCGCTCATCTGCGGATAGTAGAGCTGCGGGTCGAAGCTCAGCCCGCGCTTCGCCAGCTCCCGGAAGCCGCGCCGCCATTCGGGCGTACGACTGACCTCCGGCCGCGCCAGATAGGTCTTGGCGGGGTCGGGATGATAATTCATCGGCTGCCGCATGCCGCGGAAGTTCGGATATTCCATGTGGCGGTCGAGGAGGTCGCCGACGTCGGGTTGGGACAGGTCGGCATAGCCGACGATGCATGCGGAAAGCCTCGCTTGTTGGCGATCTCCTGCAGCCAGCGCGTTTCCCCAACCGGATCGCCGGGATCGAGAAGCAGCACTTCGGCTCCGGTGGAAAGGGCACGAGCGATCCGGACGATCTGGCCTCCGTGGAGGGACAATTTGCGTGCCGGCATTATCGATGATCGCTTCGCCGATCGCTGGGTCGATCAGCTGGAGCGCTCCGAGCGCAGTTTCGCGCGTGCGGCGACGGCTGATCTGCGACCAGCCCGACCTCGCATGCACAATGCCGATGTTTTCCGCGACCGGACAGCTCGGGCAACAGCGCCAGCTCCTGATGCACCACCGCGATGATCGGGCTGTTGTGGTCGGCCTTGGACGAGGCGAAGCCAATCTCGCCGGCTTCGCGTGAGGTCAGCCCTGTGACGATGCGGATGAGAGTGCTTTTGCCGGCGCCGTTGCCGCCCAGGAGCGCGTGGATTTCGTCGGCCCGGACCTGAAAACTCACACCCCGCAGGACACGGGTTGCGTCATAACTCTTCTCGATATTGGCAGCTTCGATCAGGGGCTTCCTGGTCAATACCTGTCCAACTCCCGGCACGTTGCCGGCGCTACCCAAGCTTTGGGTTGAACTCGGCTCCATCCTGTATCTCCTTCCGGGACCACTGTGCGACCGATTGACATTCGGCTCAATTTTCGTTTCTTAACATTCTGTGTAGCTGAGCTTAACTGACGAGGACGAGGTCAGACATCAAGTTCAATTCGATGACGCATTTCGAGGCAGTCGCGCGGCTCGGCGGCGTGGCAAAGGCCGCTCAGGAATTGCAGGTGACACCTTCGGCGGTTAGCCAGCAGCTGCGGCTGCTCGAACACCAACTCGGGGTGCGGCTTTTTCAGCGCGAAAAGCGCCATCTCTCGCTCACGATCGACGGTGAGCGGCTCTTCCAGACCACGACCCAGGCTTTCGAATCCATACGCGAGGTGCGTAATGCCATTGTGCGGCAGCGCGAAAGCTTCCAGCTTAGCCTGCGCGTCAGTCCTTCCTTCGGCGAGAAATGGCTGGCGCCGCGGTTGGCCGAGTTCAGCAAGGGCTATCCGAGCTGGAATTTGCGTGTCGACGCCACGCCCAATTTCTCGGATTTCGAAACGGAGGTCATCGATCTCGATCTTCGTTATGGCGACGGCGGCTGGGCCGGCCTTTATTCGGATTGCATCGTCAACGATCTGATCCTGCCGATGTGCTCGCCTTCCTATCTTGCCGAACTGCGCGCGATCTCACCGGATCCGCGCGAGCAGCTTCGCCATGCGCGGTTGATCGACAGTGTGAAGGCCTATTTCCGGTGGGATTATTGGCTGCCGTGCAACGGTATCCAGGGCGCCCGCATGACGTATCCCTATCGTTTCGACCGTTCGTCAATGTCGGTTCAACTGGCGAAGGACGGTGCAGGTGTGGTCCTGGAAAGCACATCCATCGCATTCGAGGACCTGGTGTCGGGTTCTCTGGTTCCGGTCTCGATAGAGTTCGAGGTCATCGAGTTTCCGGGATACTGGCTGGTCTGTCCTTCGCGGCATATGAACCGGCGCGCGGTTCGCCTGTTTTCGGACTGGGTGTCACGCGTGGGTAAGCGCGACACCGATCTGGCTCGCCGGTTTCTGGCGGATAAGCAACTGCGCATATCGTTCGAACGACGGCCTCATTTCGGGGCACGGGATGACAAAGCGGCGCCAATGGCGTGAACAGTTCGGCGTTCAAGACATGGCAAGACGAACATTGACAGCACGTTGCGGTTGAGGAGCTGGCAAAACGCAGGCTGTGTGCAAGCGAATGGGTTGGCCCCACTTTTCATTTTCCGCGTAGCCTGTGCCTGTGGCTGCCCGCGCCACAAGGCGTTGGTGCACAAATGTGGCATTAGGCACAATCAGCTCTTTGATGCCGCCTGCTATGTCGGCCTTGCCGGGCAGCGAACGGACTCCGGGCGTGCGCACGCCGTCATGCGGTTGAGAACGGCGCAGCCGATGGCGACCTCGGTCTGCTGAGCCGAAAAGGAGCGGGCTCGCAGGCGACGTCCGATCAGCCCCTTGTAGCGCCCGATGGCGGTCTCGATCAGGGCGCGCTTGCCATAGCCGGTGGACGCCTGCCAATTCAGCCTTCCATCATTGGCGATCGCCGTGATGTGACCGTCCCTTTGACCGGGTGGTCCGGTGTCATCACTCTCCACGGCCGTTGAACGTGGCGGGATGACTATCCTTGCGGTGACGCTGTGTTGCAGCACCGCGCAGTAGGTGGGACCGCCATCATATGCTCCGTCGGCCCTGAATTGGTCGATCTCTGCGTCGATGCGGTCGAGCAGCGGCTTCACCTGCGAGGGATCGTCGCCGTCCTGGTCGGTCAGATATTGGGCGATGATCTCGCCGCTGTCGGCATTGAGAACCAAATGCAGCTTGCGCCAGGTCCGGCGTGATCTGGCACCGTGCTTGTCTTCCAGCCATTGGCCGGCGCCGTAGACTTTCAAATCCGGTGCTGTCGATCAGCACATGCAGCGGACCGTCCTCGGGATGCCGCTGCCGCTTGGCCGATGGTTCCCCTATCTGCGCCCGGCGGCTTAGCGTCGTGTGATCGGGAACCGGTATGATCAAGCCCCATCAGATGAGCAGCGAGGTCGCCAATCCCTCGCTCTGGCGCAGACGAAGCCCGAAGACGCATCCCAGTGTCAAGACCGACTCGATGGCGAGGCTGGCCGCCGCGGGTCGTTCTTCGCGGCGCATGCCACCTGGCCAAGGCTTCTTCTGTCAACCACAGCGTCAGACTGCCGCGCCGCCGAAGGCCCGCCTCGTATTCCGGCCAGTTTGTCACCTTGAATTTCATCTTCGCGACTCGGTGACGGCGGCTGGCATTGTGTTTGTAGGGCATCGGGCGAAGATCATGTCGTTGGCGATCTCGCCTGCCTATCGGCAAACCCTTGAAAAATGTTCCACGCACCAACGCCTCGACAAGCACCTTTCTTCATAGATTTCCCGAACGACCCGCAGCGCAAAGCCTCCCCATGAGAAAAGAGCTTCCCATGTCTTTCACGCCATTGATTGACCCCGAGATCAAGGCCCGCTACCGGGATTTTCATCTGATCAGCATTGTGGTGCGGAACGCTGGAATCGACGTGCCGGATGCACAGTCGTTGAACGACACGATTGCGGCGGCGGAACAGGCGGCGCTTCGCGATGACGCCCAAAGGGACGCGCGTCTTGCGGCGTGGGCCGTTGCCTACGAGGCTTTCGGCACAAAGGCCAATCGAACGCCGTGCTCGGCCGCCGCGCTTCTCAAGCGGGTGCGGAAAGATGGCTCTCTCCCGCGGATTTCCCCACTGGTTGATGCCTACAATGCCGTCAGCGTGTTGTATGGCGTTCCGATTGGCGGGAAGATCTCGATCTCTACCAGGGGTCCCGAGACTTTTAATTGCGAAGGGAGCGGAGCCATTCGACACGATCGAGCAAGGTGAAATGGTAACAGAGCATCCTGAACCGGGCGAAGTCATCTGGTGTGATGATGCCGGTGTCACGTGCCGCCGCTGGAACTGGCGGCAGGGGCGGCGCACCATGGGTCACGGTCGATACCCGCGCCATGTGGCTCGTGCTGGAAGCCCTCGGCCGAATGTCAGCTATACAGATGACGGGCACCGGAGAGCATTTGATGGGACTTATCCAAGCGTTGTGCCCGGGTGCGCGAATCGAAACCGCGCGGATCGACGAGTCCACTACATCTCGTGTCCCTTAGGGTATGGCCCCACCTTTCGGAGAAACAACACTCAGCCCTGTCCGGATCTGGCGCTCCTTGCTCGCTCCGCTGGCCTACACAGTTGATTGCGAACGACCCAGAACGGCTCTCGAAAACGAGCGTCGAACGAAATCAGATCACCGTTTGTTCTCCCTTAGCGTTGTTTGGCGTACTTTTATCGCGATGCCCTCTTGTGGGCCGTGCCATAACGCAGTTGATGATCATGCCTGACTACGAAGCGTCGGCCGCCGATAGTCTGGATACAGCGCTCGCTGTGCTCGATGAGGTATTGTTATCGCCTGAGATCTGACCGCCTCATCCCAGCGGACAAAACGGGGGCATCAGAGCCCGGACGCCTTGGTGAGATTGACGCGGAAACGATCGCGCCGGCGCTGATACTTTCGCGTCATCTCGGCCGAGGCATGGCCGAGCTGTTTTTGCACATAGCGTTCGTCGACCTCGGCCGACGAGGCGAGGCCGGCGCGCAGTGAGTGGCCGGCGAATTTCTTGGCCCGTTCGCCCTCCGACAGATCGCCGCGCACGCCGGCGGCGAGCGCCGTGCGCTTGACCAGGCGTGCGACCTCCTGGTCGTTCAAGCGATCGGCACCGACGGCTCTGCCTTGACCAGCAACGCGCCGAAACAGCGGTCCGTGCGCAATGCGCGCAGTCTTAGCCAGGTCTGCAGAGCGACCACAGGGCAGGTGGCGTCGGAGGAGCCGCGGCCGATTTCGACCTCGCGCCAGCCGGTTTTGCCGCGCAATGTGACAAGCAGACCCTTATCGGCAAAAATCTCGACCCAGCCGCGTCCGTCCTCGGTCTGATCCCTGCCGAGGTCGAGGCCGACGATTTCGGATCGGCGAAGGCCGCCGGCGAAACCCAAAAGCAGCATGGCGCGGTCGCGCAGACCACGCAGCGTGCCGCGGTCGAGGGTCTCGAGCATGGCAATCAGATCCTCAGGCAGGATCGCTTCCTTCTGCCGGGGAGGGGAGGCGTGGGTGTTGCGAACGCCAGCCATCACCGTGGCGATATGCCAATCCTTGCGGTCCAGCGGCTGGCCGCGCTGGGCAAAATTCCAGGAGAGCGACGAAAGCCGGCGCTCGATGGTTGAAACGGTGTTGGGCTTTTTGTCGCCAGTGGCCGTACCTGACGCGCAGGCGGCGATATAGAGCCCGACGACCTGAGGATCGGGCGGGAACATCTCGATGCCTTGGCGCCGGCACCAGCTCGAAAAATGCTTCCAGTCGGCTGCGTAGGCGCGGCGCGTGTTGGCCGAACTCGCCGCCTCGATATAATCGCGCGCGCGGCCGGCGAGCGCCTCAAGCTGCGCAGGCAGGCTGGGATTGGCAATGGCTGGAAGGGGAGGGGACGAGGCTAGGTCGGCATCGCCCATCTGCATGACGATATCGATGATGTCGGGCATGTCGTCCTCGCCGGAAGCAGCGGATGATCGTTGCGCGTCGCCAGCCATGCTCATGCCGCTTCGATATCCGTTTGGGAGAAGTCTTTGCCGACGAAAAGCAGCGGTTCATCCGCACGCTTTGCCAAAGCATAGGACAGGCAATCGGCAAAATTCAGCGCCGCCGGGTGGTGGCCCTTGCCGTAGGTCAGCCAACCTTGGGTCGCCAGATCAACCAATTCGGAGTCGACAGGAATGATGTCGGCCTCGATTTTGCGCAGCCAAAGATCGATCTCGGCCAATGCGTGTTCGCCGCGCCTGCTGACCAGCACCATGCGTGCCTCGAGCACGCAGGTTGCCGGGACCAGACGGATTGGGTCCAAGACCAGCGCTCGTTCCAGCCTTGCTGCCTCAGGCTCGCTCCGAAGGGTCGCTACAACAGCTGAGGTGTCGATCACCATCAGTTAGGGATTCCATGCTCGTCATACCCGATGATCTCCTCGTCGCTGCGACTATCCAGTTCAGGCAATCGTGCCACTCTTTCTCGGATGGCGCGCAATTCTGCCAGCAGACGCTCCTGAGCGGTCTCTCCAAAGCCCAAGCGATGCAAGCGCTCGCTCAGGGCCTGATGAATGGCTGCTGTCTTACTGATACCCTGGCGGCGTGCGAGTTCATCGGCGAGAGCAACGGTGGCCGGATTTTTGATGTTCAGGGACACGAAAGACTCCAAAATTCTACCTTTCTGGCCAATTCTACCATGGACCCCTAGCCTCGTAAAGGACGAATGATAATGCAATTATCATTCGTTTTGAATACGCGGCAGGGTGTGCGTTTTTAGGCGGATGTTGTGGTACAAAGCGCATGTAACTCCGTACTTCTGCTCGCGGCCAAGGTTGACCATGTCATGACAAGCGTGGCCCAGATCAGTCAGTTCTTGGTCCGAAAGCACTGATGCCGGTGTCACCAAGGCCTGGCGCAACGCGGACTCAGGCAGATCGGGCGGTGCATTCGGCAGCTGCCGCCTCAGGCAGGATTTGACGAGTCCAAATTCTCTCTGAGCAACCAGCTTGTCGAGGCTATCCAGGTTATCATCGCCGGCATCCAGCGCGCTGTGCCAGTAGCGCAGGAGCAGATTGGCGCCTGCTACGGAATCCCTCGCCAGCCTTTGGCGTGGCGATCGAGCCAGCAGGACTCCATCTTCACCACTGAAATAGTCCTGCCGCAATCCAATCAGGGCGCGGACGAGCGGGGCCGCAGCCAGCTCAGCCCCTATGCAATCCCGCCGCGACGACATATTCGGCAGTGTAAGCTCCAAGCTTGCTTCGAAGGTACCTTTCGTTTACCCGACCATTCCCTCGTTTAGCTTGTTCATCGCCGTGGTTGTAACGAGTGCTTAGAGGTTTCGCGTCTTTCGCGTCACCCAAGTCATTATGCCTGTGCTATTTATGGCAGATCACACAGCCGGCAGCGGCTTCGCCGATGCCATACACATCATCCACGGTCGGCGCTTGATCGCCTGCAAGCGGATTGATGCGCCGACGCGAAAGCAACCGTGCCCTGCGGACTTCGAATTCTTTCTCGATCGCCTCGACGCGCTCCGGCTTGCTGAGCTCGTCCAGACCTTCTCCCTGACTCCAGGTAAACGGCGATCCATGCTCGCGGGCAGTCTTCTCGTATCCACGAGCGTCTGCGAACGCCTCTGGATGCTCGCGCATCAGACGCACCCACTCGATCTTTTGCTGGAAGAAACAGAAAGTGCATCCCGAGCGCGTACGCCAGCGGTAGTACTCGGGCTCGCCCAGGCCGGCGCTCTCCAGAGTCTCACTCACGCCCGCCCGGTTGATTCCGTCTTCCCGGAGCGGGAAGTGAATCTGCATGTTGCCGTTAGTAGCTTGGTAGCCCTCTCGGCTGGGCTCGTCGGCGCGGATGGCGACGTAAGAGTGGATCGTGACACCTGCCTCCAGATCGTCGCGCAGCCACTGCTCCAGCGGTCGGAGCTTGAGTTGCCGGGTGCACCATCGGGTTTGTGGCGACGGCAGGAAGTGATTGTATTCCTTGAGCCAGAAATCGAAGTCGCGGTCCGGATTGAGGCGCGTGATTGGCCTGCCCAGGAAGCCTTCCAGCTTGTCGAGAAACGAATATACCTCGGCCAGCTCCTTGCCCGTATCAGTGAAGAAGTATTCGAGGTCGATATCCGGTCGGGTCTGCCGCATGTGAACTGCCAGGGCGGCACTGTCACGCCCGCCTGATATACCGAGTATGTGACGCTCGCGAACCACGGTCATATCTGCTCCAATTCCTGTTCTGCCGACAGCCGCTCTACTATCTTGGCCAGCGCAGTGAGCGATACCGCCGACCGGAGGTCTCTTGTCTTGAGTTGCCGAAATAGCTCTTCCGCTATTCCGTCTGCTTCGGCAAACTCGTCTTCCGACACATGGAATGCGTGGAACAAGGGCCTTTGTGCGGGATCCAGCCCGATCACCACGGAGATTGCCCTGGCCGTCGGCGCGCGGCCCTTGACCGACGCGAACGCCTCGGCATCACGGAAACGGCGGGCGAGCTTGGCCATCTCGAACACGGCTTGTTCCTGCTCGCGATCCGACCAATTCCGCGGCGGTTTATGAACGAGCAGGCTTGCCAGACCTTCCATGTCGCCCGCTCCGCCCTCGAATTCGCCGATTCTCATGATGAAGGCTTCGAGGCGAAGTTCGCCAGACACTCCGGCGGCCGTAGAGGCGCGGAAACCGATACCCTCGAAGGTGTCGCTTTCCACGCTGAGGTGTTCCGCTAGCTGGCGGGTAAGCTCATGGACCATGGCCGGGTATGCAGTCTCCGCCTTGGACAGCGACGCGGCGATCGTCACGGCAGGATCGGTCTCGCCCTTAAGGGCAGTCGCCAGTTCGGAGAACAGCAGTACCTCGGGATCGTTTGCCTTGAGGACGACATCGCGGACCCGCCGCACTCGCTCGTCCAGGCGCCTGGTGCGCTGAGTCCAAAGCGGAAGCGCGTGGAACCGTTGGAAGAGGGCGGAAGCCACGGGAAGGGCCTCAGCCTCGAGAATCTTTTCCTCCGTGGACAGCAAGGTGGCGAGCTGACGGATGAATTCCACGTCGCGCTTGGACCGGGAAATACGCCTGAACTCGACGGCCGACGCATCCTGCAGCAGGCGATCCGCTACGACGTCGTTGATGACGGCCTGGTAAAGACCGTCAACATAGACTGCCACCAGACTTCGGTTCGCCAGGAGATAGGCGAGCGCCAGCATCGGCATGACACCGCGTTTGATGCCGAACGGGCGACCGGCCCATCGGTCGAACAGCTCGCCGAGGTTGACGCTCTTTTCCTTGAGCAATTTCCAAGCTGGAGCAAGTTTAGCTCCCGCACCCTGCTTGTCGGGATCATGGAACCTCCAGCCCCCCGTTTCGTCGCGGCGATGAAGCCCCAGCGGAGACAGGACCGTCAGATAGTGACCCCGCTCCACTGGGTAGTCCTCGATGCCGAGATCCTCGATGTCCGGCTTCGCTACCATGGCGTGCAACACCGCGCGGAGGCCGGCCATGGCACTGGACGAAGGCTTGTCCCGGTAAAGCAGTTCGGACTGTATGACCGGAGCGCTATCGAATGACGCGTTGCAGAGGGCCGAGGCGACTACCGTCAGTCCTTTGCCGTCCAAGTCACTTTCCCGCTTGTCGAATGCCCACCACCGCGAGGCGAAGAAGGCTTCAACCAGCTCGCCGCGGACAGCATCGGTGATCTGTGCGCGACGGGCGGTCAGCTCGCGGCGGGCAATACGGTCACCCTCCAGCCGGGGATGGGAAGCTTCGACATGATCGATCGCATAGAGATCGGAGGCATGGTCGCGCAGCAAATAGACACGGTCGGTAGCCGCCACGGCTGCGAGAACGCCGGCCTCCTCTAGTTCGCGGCTGAGAATCTTGGCCGCCACCTCCGGCTTGGCATCGAACGTGCGTGCATCCGGCATGATGAGCACCAGAAGGCCAGAGGAGTTTCGCTGCCTTTTGGCCAGCGCCGCCGCCGTCCTCTTTGCCCATGCGGCCGGGTTTAACGGAACGTCATCCGCGAACTGCAGGACGACGTTGAACAGCCGGAGGGCGCCCGTCGCGAAGTAGTGGCTCTTGGCGGCGATCGGACCGATGCCCAGGCGGGAAGGAAGATCGGCCAGGACGTCGGCATCCAGCTTGAGACTGGCTTTTGAGATGGCATCGTCCAGATCGAAATCGCTGCCGGCGAATAGGGCGTAGCCCCCAAGCCTTGCCTGGCGGATAAGGATCGCCCTGTTCACCAGGTCATCCAGCGTCGCGGAAACGTCGTCGGGGCTGCGCGTCGGCGCACACAGGGCAAGAACGTCATCGGCGACGGCAAGCCCCGATCCGTTGCGGAACAATTCGATGATGGCCGCGGCCTTGGTCAGATAGCCGGCTAACACACCCTGCAACGTGGCGCGCTCGACCGCTTCGATGGCTAGCGTCATCCGGTTGCTGTCGGGCCCGACAATCAGGGCGGTGCCGAAGTTAGCCACCAGGTAGTCCCAGAGTTGGTCGGGTCCGTAGAGCGCATTGTCCCCAACGTCGGCCTGGGCGAGATGTGCCTGGAACCCGTAGGGTTCCGCCGACGAGAGGAAACCGAAGACACTTCTTTCGTTCTGCGCGAAGCGTTGCCGCGACAGCGGGCCTAACAGCAGGGCGGATACGGGGTGAAGCGGCCAGGCATCGGCCAGTACTTGCGCCAGTACAGGTACGTCAACCGCCCGACGTTTGGATATGGCCGTCGCGGTCCTCGCGGCAAGGTCGAGGGCGCTCCGGGGCGTCTGCTCGGAATGGATCGCGCGGGCGAGCAATGCCGCCACTTCGTCAGCCTGGGCGACGAACGGCACGTTCTGGAAGCGGCCCTGAACCTTGGCCCACTCGTCACGCGCGCTGCGGTTGAGGCGTCCGGCATATTGTTCGAAAGACTGGTGCAGTATCCCGACGACGACCAACCGACCGTCCGACCGTGCGGCCCGCTCTGCGAGGTCTTGGAGGACATGAATGTCGCCTTTCCCTCCCATAGCGTGTTCGAGAAATTTCCCGAGTTCGTCGATTATGATCAGCAGGCCGCCCTTGGACCGGGCCTCCGCTTCCAGTCGGTCCACCAGCGCCTTTTCGTCGGCAGCAGCGGTTGCCTTATCCTCGCCAGACCAGCCGAACCTATCCGAAGCCGCGTCCGCGAGGGCGCCTGATAGGCTCGTGCGCCGGCCGGTCAGCGCCAGGATGCCCCACGATTTTCCGCGGCCTGGAAACGAGTGGCTGAAAGCCTCCGCCAAGTCGTTGCCGACGATTTCCTCGGCCAGAGCCCTTTGTTTCTTGCTTCCGGCAACCAGGTTGGCCACGAGCAGTGCCGCACAGGACTTGCCGCCGCCATAGGGCCCCGTCCATGTGAATGCGTACTGCGAGCCTTCCCCTATCCCGCCCAGCATCGCCTCGAGCGACTTCCGGACGCTCGACTGCAGGACATAGCCCGTAAGGGGAGGCGTGCCGTTAAGATCGGTGTCCAGTCTTGCCGAAAGGGCGAAGCGACGCTCGACCCTGACGACCTTGGAAAGCTTGGTCACGCCGCCCTCCGACGTTTGTAACTCGCTGCAATTAGCGTCAGTTCATCGATTTCGGCCAAATTGCCTACGAGGGCAACCTGTCGGAGCCCTGCGGTATCCGTCCAAGTCATCTTGCCGCCCGTAACATCGGAAATTCTCATGAGCCTGGCGACAAGGCTGTCCTCGTCGAGCTTGAACACGCGGCCCGGCGAGCCTGGCCCATACTGGGCCTGCTCCACGGACAGCGTCGGTGACTGCTGGTGGTTACGTTCCCAGTAACGCTTGAGGACACGCGCGAATACGCCATCCGGGAGGGTATTCTTGGGGCCGCGTACGAATTCCATCTGTCCGCTGGACTTCAGCTCCCGCAGAAGGCCGAGCTCGACCATCAGCGGCTCGGATGCGTCCTCCCCGGCGTCCTGGCTTCGCGCGGCGTAACTCCGTACGAACACCTCGACATCCCGCTTCAGCGTTTCCACCGTTGCACGGCCTCCACGGGATCCCACGATCACCGCCATCGCCTGAACCAGGTCTTCGCGCGAGAATGCCGACTGGTTGATCCTGTTAAACGCATAGTAGAACGTCGTGGCCACGTCCGGGATTGCGACGAGGTTGGCGTGAATAAGCCATAGCGTCGAATGCTGTTCCAGATATGGATCGAGCCCGTCGTTCCCGAAAATCATATGCCCGAAATCCGTTGCGGTTAGGGCTGCTTCGCCGTCGTCGCTGATGACGCCTGCGGCGAGAGCCCAATGGCGCATCGAAAGGGCCATATTCTTACCTACGCCGAAGCGGGCGATTGCGCTTTGTTCGTGAAATGTTCTGCGGTCGACTCCGTGGGGACCCGACGCCACGTCGTACGCCTTCTTCAGCCAAAGAAGGCGCAGCGGGAAGGTCTCATGGCCCGAGACGCGAATTTGTGTCATGGGGAGGTGAAGCTCGTCAGTCATGATTGAATGCTACTGGAGACGGTCGCCAGCGACAATCATTAATCTCGCACGAGGTCCGACAAAATTCGAGCAGCTTCCGCTACTTCGATCCCGGTCGTGAATCGAGAGCAGTAAATCCTGACAGTCTCTGCTGCCGCTTCCGAAGTATATCCCATGGCGGAGAGGACGTGAGAAGCGTCTATCTGACCGCTCGTACAAGCAGAGCCCTCAGAAATCGCGAGGCGCCCACCTGCGCGGCTCACGAGTGACATGGCGTTATGTCCCGGAAACCTGATGCTGATGCTGCCCGGCACACGATATTTTTGGGGAACGTTCTCGATGAACTTTGTCTGGAGCGACGCCAACTCATCCAACAGCGTACAAGCCATCGCCTTTTGATGGGCGGAATCGGTCAGTAGACGCTCGTTGGCCAGGCTAGCTGCGACTCCGAAGCCGACCGCCAGTGGCGTGGCAACAGTTCCGGGGCGAATTCCCGCTTCCTGCCCCCCGCCGAACTGTAGCGCGAAGGGCCGGAGCGGGGATGCGGAAGAAACGAAGAGCGCGCCGATCCCCATTGGGCCGTAGAACTTATGCGAAGACAGGCTGGCCAAGTCGAAATCGGAGAAATCCAGGGGTACCTTGCCGGCCGCCTGCGCAGCGTCGACATGGACGAGGGCGCCGGCCGTCCGGGCGAGATTGACCACTGTCGAAACGGGCTGGATCGTCCCGACTTCGTTGTTGACTGCCATGACCGAGACCAGAAGTGTCCCCTCGCCGATCAGTGGTTCGAGCCGGTCGAGATCGACGACACCGTTTCGACTGACAGGCGCTTCGACGATCTCGAAACCCATCTTCTCGAGCGAATGGGCGGATGCCAGTACGCTCTTGTGTTCGATTGCGGAGACAATGATCTGCCGGCGGGGGCTCCCGCCATCGAGCGCGGCAAGGGCAGTACCCCGAACCGCGATGTTGTTGGCTTCGGTTGCTCCCGACGTGAAGAACAGCTCCTGCGAATCGGCATTGACCAACCTGGCGATATCCATGCGGGCCGCCTCGACGGCGGACGACGCCATCATACCGCGGAGATGAGGGGAATGCGGGTTGCCCGCCTGCGCGTGCCACCAAGGTGCCATCGCTTCCAGGGCCTCGGGCGCCAGCGGCGTCGTGGAATGTCCGTCAAGGTAAATCTGGTTCAAATCGAGCTGTCCTCGGCTGCTTCGGATAAGGTAGATCTTTTCCGGATACAAACATCGACGTTCGTTAGCGGCGCGGAAACTGTTCCCCTAAACCGAGCGACTTGAATAGGTAGCGGCTGTGCCTGATGTAGGCGTCTCTCGCGCGAATGCTCAGATCATATCCGTCGATCTCCATAGCGATGGCATCGCCGGGATATGCCATGATGGCGGATACCCTCGACGGCAGGCCCCTGGCGTACTTGAGCACCGAGGCGTGCCTGGAAGGGTCTAAGGATTCTATGGCGTCCGAGTTTCGCGAGTTCATCACGCCGGTGGGGCCGGAGACGTCCTTCAGGCAGCCGGGGCAAGCTATGTGGTCTACGAACGGGTAGACATAATTGCCCCGCAAAATACCTGCTAGGTAATACGCCCGTGGCAAGAACCAGCCGGAACCCTGGTGCCAGCCCGTGTCGCGCAGGTGGGCAAGAATGTCGTCTACCGAAGTGTTTTTCCCATAGACTTCCGCAAAGGCCTCTACGCCTCGAGCGAAATAGCAGTCGTAGTGCCACGCGGCGCAGCACTGCGGATAGTCCAGTAGCTGCGCGTCCGAAAGGAACGAGGTGTCGCCTGCCACGAATTTTTCGTGAATGGCTTCGTTTCGCGTAAGCCAGAACACCGACGTTGCTGCCGAGCTCCTGCTGTCCACCTCACGGGCGACGCGGGCGTCGTCGATCTTCAGCGGCCTATACCTATGGTGTACGTTCACCTTGCCGCTGCCGGAGAGGCACCCGTAATCCTTCGCGAGCCTGACCACTTCCCGGTATGGGCCAGCCCGGACCTCGTCCTCCGCCATTCCCAAGAACACGTTTTTGCTTCCCCGCAGCGCCTGAACCACCTGCAGGATGTTGATCGCTTCCTCTTGCAGGTCGATGGCTGCGTTCGGATAGCGTTCGAACACCTCCCTTATTTCACCGAACAGCCGGATTTCGTCCGGGTCTTCCGAAAGTTCCTGCATGTAATGCGTCCTGCTTTCATCGCTGCGAATGGGGTGAGCGGCCGGTATGCTTCAGTCAAGGTCGCGGTGCGGAAGGTAACCGAGATTGGAAGCGTTGCAACGGTCCCTCTATTGGTTTTGGGTTTGAACGGTGCGATCAATCGCACCTGGCATTCCGGGTGATTCCCGCGGGGACGAAGTGTGGCGACCAAGCTCGTAGGAATTCTAGAACGTTGCGGTACGTCGAGTCTTACCGGATTGCTCGGAGCTTCGGCGATCGAGCTCCTTGAGATCAAACGGCCCGAGGCAAAGACGCCCCTCGGCTTGGCCGAGTTCGTGGTCGGCATATTCGGTGCCGAGGGCGCACTCAAACGGGACGACGTGCGCAAGCTGCTGTTCGAGCAGATGAACTCCTCGGAAGCGGCAGAGTTGTGCGAGCTGCTCGAACTTCCCGCTGGCGCGCCACAGTTGACCCTGCGCGCCGTTGCGTTCGATCGACCCTTCTATACCGACCTGCTCTTCAGGTGGTTCGGCCTCGCGTACGACGGGTCCGACCAGGTCGAGCAGGAGAGCTCAAGCAAAGCGCCCAGCAGCAACAAGCTCCGGGAGCACCAGGCGAATGCCTTCCGCGAACTGCGGAACCGTCTCGCGGACAGTAGCCAGGTTGTGCTTGTCCACATGCCGCCTGGCGCGGGGAAGCTTCGGCTGGTCGCTGCAGCGGCGCTGGACCTGTTCCGCTCGGCGGCTGCCGACAGCATTGTCGTTTGGATTGCCCCGCATCCAGCTCTCTGTGACGAGGCATTTCTGGAGCTCACCCATGTCTGGCATGATCTGGGTCTTGTCGACGTGACGGCCTACAGGCTGTACGGCAACCACGCGCTCCCGGACCTAGCTACCCTCTCGAGCGGAATTGTCATCGCCGACCTTGACAGGGTCGCCGCGGATGGCCAGAACCTGGCAAGCCTGGGCGCGAGGGCATGTGTGGTCGTCATGAATGACGCGGAGCACCTCGGGCATCCTATCGGCGCCTCCCTCCTTCAGGAAATGCGTAAAGGAGGGCAGTTCAGCATTGCGGCGATCTATTCCGCTTCCGGAGCTACCCTGCGCCAGAGCAGCTATGCGACCGGCGTGATGGATGCCCTGACCGGAAGGTCTATATGCATGGTCGACCAAGCTCCGCAACTGCTCGTTGCAGCTGGCGACATAGACCCCTTCGATGTGACGACGAAATTCTCGCCAGTGACGGGGCTGACCGTCGATGCTGCCCAGTTGGACTTGCATCAGGATTTGGCGGACGCTCTGGCGTCCGATGTCGGACGCAATGCGATGCTCATCGAGTTGATGGAAGAATTGAACCGGGCAAACGAAAAGGTCGTCCTTCAGGCCACGACCGCCGACCACGCCAACCTCCTGAATGGAATGCTCGGGTTCCTCGGGATAAAGGCGATGGCAATTACTGGCCAGATGGCGTGGAACGACCGAGTCGTCCAGATGCAGCGTTTCAACTCACGATTGGACACGACCGTCCTATGCGTGCATGGGGTTTTCGTGCCGGGGCACGTGGTCCCCGACGTCACTTGCTTAGTCCTGGCCAGACCGACGAGTTCGTCAGCCGTGCTTTCCGAGATGGTGGGGCGAACCGCAAGCGGTCGCAAAAAGCCGGACAAGCCCTTGCGGGTCCTGGCCATCGCCGATCCCGTACCTGCATTCCTGCGGCTCGTGGAAGACCTCTCGCGGTGGAATAGATTTGAAAACGAGGAAAAACAATGAGCTTTCCCGTCATTCCGCAGAACCTCTCCATCTCAGCGATGAGAAGTTCCGGGTATCGCGACACGGCGCACGCGTTGGCCGAACTGATCGATAACTCGATACAATCCGGTCAAAGCGTGGGGACGATTACGGATGTGGAGCTGATCTGCATCGACGAAGTCCCAGCAGGCGGTTCCAGGCGCAGGCTGTCAAGGCTGGCAGTCTTCGATAATGCCGCTGGTATGGACCCAAAAACCCTTCGGGGAGCGCTGCAGTTCGGTAACGGCACGCGCCTTCAGGTAAAGGACCAGAAGGGGATCGGCAAATTCGGCATGGGCCTCCCGAATTCCTCGATCTCGCAGTGCCGCCGCGTCGACGTATGGAGCTGGCAAGAAGGGTCAGTGTATCACAGCTACCTCGATGTCGGTGAGGTGGAGCGGGGACAGATGACCGAGGTACCCGAACCGCAAGTATCGGCTATTCCCAAGGAATGGCTCAAACTTGTCGCGGCCGAGATCGGCCCTCACGGGACTTTGGTGGTTTGGAGCGACCTCGACCGTGTCTCTTGGAAGCAGAGTAGGGCGTTGCTCAGAAACACCGAATTTATTGCCGGTCGTGTTTACCGCCACTTCATCCACAAGCGCTCGGTAAGGATACGGCTCGCCTCCTACGAGGCGGGGGACGGGATATACGCCCCCGGTTATCAGAGCTTCGTCCGTCCGAACGATCCCCTTTTCCTGATGAGCGGGACCAATGCACCTAGCCCTTATGACCAGATTCCGGCATTCGATCCGTTCGGCGAGCCGGTCGAATTGACGGTCGGGTACAATGGGGGCGAGTCGATTGTCAAGATCCGCGCCTCCGTGTGTAAGCCCGAGGCGAGGCGGGGCGGCGGAGCGAAACCGATCGGCCAGCATGCCCGGAAGAACATCGGCATCTCGGTGGTGCGGGCGGACAGGGAACTCGAGCTAAATCGCAGCTTCGAGAACTCGTATGACCCAAGGGAACGCTGGTGGGGGGTAGAAGTCGTATTCGATCCCGCCTTGGACGACGTGTTCGGAGTGACGAACAACAAGCAGTCCGCCACAGGCTTCATCCGACGCGACCTCGAAGAGGATGCGCAAGCCGAGGCCATGTCGGAGGCGGACTTCCAGGCTTCGCTAGAAGAGGATCGAGATCCGCGCCTACCGATGTACAGGATCAGCAAGGAGATTGATCGCCTGTTGAACGCGATGCGGGCGAAGGTAGCGAAGATGCGCGAAGGCGAGCGTGTCGCCAAATCGGAGGAAACGGACGAGACGCGCGCCGAAAAGGCGGCAACGGCTTCGGTGAAGCGGAGACGCGAACGCCTGGGAGATACGGGGCAGAGCGATCGCGACGAGAAAGCACCCGATACCGAGCGTATGGACGCGATCAGTTCCGACATCGCGAACGACGGGGTCGATGCCAAAAAGGCTCGGGAAATCGCGGTAGACTACGTAACCAAATCCTCGAAATTCAGGTTCAAGCACGCCGACATCTCGGGCTCTTCCATGTTCGATGTTTCGTTGGTCGGTGGACTCATTACCGTGACCCTAAATACGCGGCACCCGGCCCACGCCGCGCTATTCGAGGAGTTGCGCGAAGAAAACGCCACCCCCAACCCATACGCCCGGCAGGTCCTGGCCCTGATTGCTGCCTGGGCCCGCATGGAAGACGAGTCGCCGAGCACGAAGGCGAGCGCGGCCATGGAGGAGATGCGGGAGAACTGGGGTCGGGTGGCCCGCGATTTCTACGCTTCAGATGAGGAGTAATTCCGGAATGAGTTTCGAGCTGGAGCTGGCCGATGGGAGGGCGTGAGGCAGTTCGTGGCTTCGCGATTCAGGCGCTAGTTTGTCTTCTTGATGCGCTCGAACCCGGCAACGACTGGACTGCGGTCACCGTCGAGCCGGATTCTGCCAACGATAAGGTGGATATCTTGTGGGAGTTGCCGGAAGGAAGACGGCTCGCCCAACAAGTGAAGTCGTCCAAGAACATCATCGGCCGCGGGGCAGTGGTGACCTGGTGTAGGGAACTGAAGCAGTCTCAGGCGGCTGACAGGTATCAACTGCTGCTCTCTGGCCCCCTCGCACAGGCGGCACTTGACGATGTGCCGTTTGATGGGGTCGAAGTTCCCCCTCCATCATCTATAGATACATTGGCGTTGATGGACCAGGCTATTGCCAAATTGGACCGGTATCTTTCCGACAAGACTATCGCTCCTACTCCGATCGCGATCAGGGAAGCGATCGTCGTCACGGTTTCATCTAAGATCCTCGATGGTTCCATCAGGGGAGACTCCCTCAAGCGCGAGACTTTCGACGGGTTGCTCGTCAACTGGATACTGGCCGCTTACCCTCAGGCCATTGAGCACCGGATGGTGGCCAACTGCGAGGTCCTGTGGAGCACCGTCACCCTCGCGGGGCCCATCAATATGAACGAAAGAGCGTTCCATCTCGTGCTCCCGCTTACTGTCGTCAACGGCGGGCTGTCCGTGGTCGTTGTCGAATGGTTCCGGGTGAAGGTTGACGGGGTAGGCAGGCAGATGCGGTATCTTCCGTCGGTCGTCTTGCCTGAAGGTTCTATCTCGCAGACGGTAGATCGCTCCGCAGGCATCCCGTTCGGAGAGTTTGCGGTGCTGCCGGGGTCTGCTCGGACAGCGAACGTGCTCTTCGTGCCCTTGGAAGGACCCGGTCTCGCCACTGACATGTGGCCCGAACAGGATGTCAAACTTGAACTGTTCGTGAAATACGGTGCGTTGCCCGAATTCAGATCGGTAAGGAAGGTGACGCTCGCGTCGACCGCAGACCATCGGGCCGTGCTCGGAACTACCCGAGCAGTTCACATTTCGACGGTGCCGATTGACGCGTTTGTCTGAATCGTCGCAGCGGCAGCGGAGACAGTCACCCCCGTGACGCGCGGCCGGGCCACGCACCTACTAAATGCGATGAAAGCCCGGTTCTTGGGAACCGAACCGATGTAGCGTCGCGCACTATTGGACTGCATCGAATCCCAGCGAGCCGAAGTCGGGGAGCGTTTAGATGAAATCGATACCGGTCGACGGGTCCATTTTCTGTCCCAAGTGGACCCCGCATTCGAGATCAGACACCGTTCATGTTCGGTTCGACCGTAGAGTACGATTTCGCGCTGCTCTTGTTCTGACCCCAATTTGAACAAGCTCGGCGGCGACTACGCCGTCTCGCTCAAGAACAAGGACAAGAAATGGCCGCCCTCAACGGTAAAGATCATTCAGTTCTGTTGTGGGTCGCGGTGGCGATGTCATGCGCCGGTGTCATTTATGCCCTCGTTCTCCTGTTCGGTCCTGCCCCGCCTCCGGTGTTGCCAGCTCAGCCGTCCTGAGCAGCGATCGCCGACACGACGTCTTCTATATCCTCATCGGACAGGAATGGTGCCTGTGCAAAGACGGTCGAGGCCTCGCCGCTCAGCCGCGCGGCCAGGTGCCCGAGGCCGAGCAGGTTCTCGGCGCCCTTAATCCCGAGGGCGATCTCTGACGTTCCGACGCTGGCGACCTTGAGGATCAGCCGATTACCCAGATTGTCACGCAGCTGAACAGGCATGACCCCGGCATCGGGCCGTTGTGCCGCAAAGACGAGGTGAATGCCGGCGGCTCGCGCCTTCACTCCGAGCCTGGAAACGATCGAGGTGACGGCACCCTTGTAATCCTCGGTCAGCATCCATTCGGCGAACTCGTCGTGGATGAGAAACTTCATCGGCAGCCGTGCTTCTGGCGCGGCCTTGATGTTGAACGATCGGACGTCGCGAGCCCCGCTTTGCCTGAACAGCTCGTACCGCCGGTCCATCTCGACGACGAGCCCCTCCATCATTTCGATCGCGGCCGCTTGGTCAACGACGATCCCACCCTTCACATGGGGCAACCGCTCGATAGCGGAGTAGTCGACGCCCATTTTAGGATCAATCAGGTGAATGTGCACCAAGGCACTAGGATTGGTCGCTGCGATGTCGAGGATTAGCGCCTGGATCAGCACCGATTTGCCGCTGCCAGTCGCGCCGGCAATCAGCGTGTGCGGGTCGTGTTGTGAGACGCCAGCAAAGGGGCCGCCCAAGTTGAGATAGAGAATTTCTCCGTCCAGCTCGCGCAGACCGAGAAGGAAGCTCGTGTTGAGACCGGCGGCGTTGCGGTTCAGGGCACGGCGCTCCCAGAGATCCCACATTGAGACAATCTGCCGCTTTGCTCTTGCCACGCCCACTACGATCTCGCCGGGCAGTGGCGAGATCGAGATCACTCTCAGGCCATGCGTGGTCAGAAGGGCCGACTGCTTGGCCTCGATGTCTTCAACGCGCAGGCGATCGCTGCCGACAAATCGCACCAAGGCGGCGTTTGGCGTCAATCGCGTCCCAGCGATCTTGGCCTGTAGATTGTACCCCATAAGAGCCGTACGCAGCCGGCCGGCTGTTGCCTCGAGCCATTGTTCGTCCTCGTCAGCCGCAGACTGCACCTGCCCCGCCCGTCGGGTCACCATCCCGGCAAAACTCTCGATGTCCCCGGGAATCGGTCCTTCCACCTCCTCCTCCCGATCAGGCGGAGTGGCGTGGGCAGCCGAATGAGGACCACCCTCATCGGCATCGGCAAGAGGCGCTGTATCGGCACTTCCCTTGGGCCCAGCCGGAAGGGGCGCGGGTGTCGTTTGCGGAGGGCTCAGCGGCGACGCGTCCGGCTCGGGGCCGGTACCACTGGCTGGGCCACTCTTCGTGGTCCACCGAACGCGTGGCGCTGGCGCGCGAAACTCAGATGTCTCCCACGGCCTGCGATCTCCCAAGGCGCTTCTGATCGGCATCAACCAGTCAGAGGCCTCATAGGCCTTGATCAGTTGCCGCAGACCTTCGCGCGTGTAGATCTCCTGCAGTCCCCGGACCTCGGTCACTTCGTCCTGATCGCCGGCGGAGCCACCCGCGTCTGCGGGTCCCGAGACAAAAATGTGGGAATAGCCCTTTAGATCGATTTCCACCGTGCCGTTGCGGATGCCGTTCCTCACCTCCTCAAGCGAAAAGCTTGCGGTTAGTGCCGACGGCTCATCGAGCAGGATGTCCGCAAGACGCGAAAGCCATAGGTCACGGTCAAGCCGTCCTGGATCGCCGAAGAGCGCGTCCTCGATCCGGCGCATCGTTTGTCGTAACTGTTGGCTAGAATGACGTTTGGCTTCCGCCAGGCCACTGGCCTCGACATACTTCGCTTCGGTCACCACAGCGCGAAGCCTGGGGTGCCCATCGGGCCCCGGGTCGACGCTGAGCGCAAGAATGTCGGCAATCCCTTCCTCTCGCTGGCCCAGCCATTGTGCGTAATCGTCGAGAAGGAACCACGATGCCGGACGCTTCAGAAGCTCCTCAGCAACAAGCGCACGACTGAGGACCAGGCCTATTAATTCACCAGCCGATACGCCGCGCTTGGCCGCACGCAGTATGACATCGCCGGAAATGGCCGTCGCGTCGGCGATCATCCTCTGGGCAAGCGCCGATAGACGCGCGTCGCTAAGCCCGAGGCTGAGTTGATCGAGGCGTCGACGGACAAGCACCGGAAGGACACGCAGGTCGGAGGTCGAGGACACCACCATGTTGCGGCCGTGCGTCCGTTCGCGCCGATATCGGATGACCTTGATGCCCTGCGCCATGAGCTGCCGCTTGTCGAGGAGGTCGTCATAAGTGGCGACCCACTCGGCCAGGCCGTGAACATCCTTGAACATGGCCTCAAGGCCATGGTCCTGCAGCGAAATCTGACGCGCGGGCAGATAATGCTCGTTGTCGCGATGCGACTGTTTGCGGATCACGGCTGCCAGAGCGTCGAGATAGGACCAGCCGACCCGAGGTTGGCGAGGCGAAACCAGATAACTTGTTGCGGTGAGCTGTTCTTCTCCAACAACCCGCCGATACGACCAGCGAGGCGGGACGTGGTCGGCGATCGAAGGATCCGAGTCATCCTTGCGAGGCACGGAAAACCAGGCCTCCTTGGCCTGACGCGATACGACATCATGCAGGAACGCCACGTCCACGCTGCGCTCGTCAGGCGCCCGGCGCCCCGTGCTGCCCTCAAGCATCACCCCGATTCTGAGCTTCGACATGAAGTTGAGCGACGTTTCACTGACGACGATTGCGTCGGGGTCGTTGCCCGACTGATCGAGGAGATCGGTATAGACCTTGTTGAGCTTCGAGCGGTCTCGATGGCGGACGAGGACGTTGCAGTGGACCTCGTCTTCGTGAACTGACCCCAACGCGTTGACCGTGGCCAATGGCAGGCCTGCAGCATCGCAGTTGTAGAGCATGATACTCAGATTGGCGCGCTCGTGCGGCTGCAGGTCGAGATAACGGCCGATCAGCCCGCGGATCTCACGCGCAGCCTCGGCAGGATCCACATCGGTGGAGGCTTCCGAGGGATCGCGAACCGGCCGTTCCATGAAGCTGTAGTCGTTGAGCGTGCTCGTCTCAGTCAAAAGAACCGCCTCGCCTCCCGTGAAACCCGGTACTGCCTCCGGGTAGTAGGGATGCGCGAGCTCGGAGCGGAGATCGGCAAAAAAGAGCCGCTGGTCGCCGAAGTTGACCTCTTCTGCCTTAAGCAAGTGGTCAATCAATCCGCAGAGAGAGCGCATCTTGACTGCCGTCGCGGCCATCCGCATGGGGTGCCAAGGTGCTACGATCGCAGCCGGCGTCGATCCGGCAATCTGAACCGTGCCGATCCTGAGGATCGGTTCCCACAGGTCCCGCCGATTTAGATCGCCTGGCGCCGAGCTACGAAGTTGATCCAGCAGCCTTGCGTATAGATCGGCCTGTTCGAGCTGGGGTGTTCCCCCCATGCCGTTCGTCCGCCAATCGTCGATGGCAGCCGAGTAGCCCACGACAAAGGCAGTCCACCTCTCTCCAACGTCTGCGCCGGCAGGGGGCGTTATACGACTGCCCGCGACGGCTGCCTTGATGGCCCTGGGCAGAGCCTTGCTTAAGTCTTCAACCTTGGTCGATCGTGGAACCAACGATCCCGCATCCTGGCGAAAAGAGGGCTGCAAAGTGCCTACGTCGGCGAGGGACACCGACTGCATCGCTCCCTTCTTGCTGACCAGCATGCGTGACACTTCGGCAATGCCGAATGGATTCTTTTCGAGCCTGGCCAAGTCATCGGGCAACGCCAAGCCGATCGCGTTTGGCTCGGCCCGCCAGATCAACTGGACCGTGTTTTTCTCCGCACCCGGGCCGCTTCCCACAGTCAGAGTGAGGTCGAACTTTATCTGAATGTTGGCGCGCGACGTCGAGACGTTCTCGCGGAATTTCCGGCTCTTGCTTGCGGCTTCGAGCAGCACCTCGAACTCGAAAATGTGCGGCGTGTCCCAGCTAACCGCCTGTGGGAGAACCTGACGAAGGGCCTTGTACTTGAGGCTGAAGGCGCGGGCTACGTCCGCATTCATGTCCAGCCATTGCGTCTTGGTCCGGCGTGAAGACCGGATCTCGATCCGGCGAGGCATCTTGAGCGTGCCGAGCTGAGCAAAAAGCCGCTCGATGCTGCGGACCAAGCCATCGAGGAAATCCCTGCACTCAATAGGGCGTCCGTAGACGAACTTCTCCCATTTGGCGCGCAACTGCCTGTTGGCCGCCAGATCCTCCCGATGAGCTTCGAAGAACTCGCGGTCGTCCTCTCGCGATTCCTTGAGGGATCGACCCTTGAGATCGCTGAGATACGCCTTGTCCGGATCGTTGAGGCGATCGGGACGCTCGTAGTCGAAAAACTGAGCGGTCTCTTCCGGAAGCTTCAACTTCTTGAGCTTGAGGCCCGAGAAGATGAGAAGGATATTGTCCTGTTCCCACTCGAGCTCAGCGAGTTTTTCGGTCGCCTCCCGCCACCCGGCTGGCGAGTCGACGAATGCCTCGATCATCGGGTGCAGCTCGGCGGCGATCTCGTCTCGAACCGTCTCGAACTGATCCCGCAGCTCGTCGGCTTCGATCGGCTGGCGGTTGGGCCGCTGCTTGGAAAGCAATGGTCGACGGTCAGTGATGAGTTTGTCGTAAAGGCGTCGCCAGCGGCTTTGCTGCTGCAGGTCCTTTGGCCGCTGCGAGCGGAAATATCCTGTGTCGCGCGGCAATTGCAGTGCAGGTAGCGCCCAGCCAAGTGCGTCCGCCACGGGCAGCGACATGCTGTCGATCGCGTCTCGCGTCATGGCAACATAGTTGCTGAGTTGTGCGAGTGGCCAGTCATCGACACTGGATAGGGCCTTGAGGGCTATGTGCCATGCTTCGACGTGCTCTTCCGGCAGCCCAAGACCATCGGATGCGGGAAGCACCCAATAGGCGGGTCCTTCCTTGAGTTCCTTGGCGCCGATCAGCGCCACATCGTGCAATGAAGCGCCCTGATCGTCGTCGGTATTCGCGATAAGGAGCGCGGGACGGTCGCATTCGGCATGCCGCCACGCCACGGTCCTCTCGTCGGTGATCACGGAATCGGGCAGGCCCTGGCCATCGACGAGAGCGCGGGGCACGGCGATCTTGACTTGCGACTGGATCGAAGCGTCAGAAACCAACTGCCTGACGATCGCGGAAACCTGCGGCCCGGTGAGGCGATCGAGCATGAAGCGAGCTGTGCCGCTGTCGGCCCCGAGACCCTGCAGGCGCTCTTGCAGCGCCGCAGCCCCTGCCGTGCCGATCAGATCGAGAGCGTTCATGCTCGCACCTCGCGGCGAAACGGATTTTCCACATAGGCGGCCGAGTCCGACAGCCGGTTGAGCAGGCCGAGGCTAATCAGCCGTTCCTCCAGTCGCCGCGCATTGTCGGAGAAGTCTTCCTGATCGGCTTTTCCGGCGCCGATGATGCTCGCTGCCTGTTGATCTCCGATCACGAGACCGTAGCGGTCGTGCAGCGCGGCGAGGAAGTCCTTGAATTCCATCCGCTCGCTCACGCAGCAAACAACCAGCGTCTTGAGCAGCCGGTCGGTCGGTGCGTAGCGCACGCGGCGGCTTGAGCGACGCGAGCTCAACCCGATCTGCCGCGCCCAGGTCGAATGAACCTTGCCCACATGTTGCGCGTGCCTGGTCTTTGCTCTGCCGACGAGCTCGTCGATCAGGTCGCCAGGATTGCTCATCCCGGTCGGTAGGTAATCAGGATCCGGCCAGTCGAAATGGCGTCCCAATACCTCCGCCGCGCTGAGAACGGCATCGTCCGATGTAACGGCGAGCTGCCACTCATGAGAACTTTCGGCACTGCGGACGTAATGCTCAATGGCAAGACCCGGCAGCGCATTGTTCGCCTGAAAGGAGTCCGCCGCAAGGTCACGGATCACGGTCTTTCGTGGCGATACGATCTCGCAAATCATCGTGATGGGCACCGAGTCCAGTAGTTCTCGCGCCCGGTCAAGCTGGTACCGAACAAGATTGAGCCCGGTGATGGTTACGATGTGCGGCAGAGCGTCGAACACCGAAATCGGGCTATCCAAAATAGCTATCCAATCCTCGGCAAGCTGATCGAAGATCGGGTGGGTCGAGCAAGGCAAGTATGAACCCGGCCGATCACGCTCGGCAAGTTGTGGCTCCCCTTGCAGCGCAGCGACCAACCGATCGTAGACGGTTGGCTGCTCAAAGAGCTTTGCGACCAGCCGTTCTTTGAGCTCGGCGACTCGCTTGGACCGGCAAAGCATCAGGTAGAGAACTTCGCCGGTTCGAGCGAAGAAACGTCTGTCGGTCGAAACACCGGACGCCGTCACAGCGGCATCCTCGTAAAGCGCGCTGGGACCGAAGGGGAAGACGAACTTTGAACTCCAGCGTTTATTGCTGGTGCCTTCGATGGCGGACGACTGCAAGAACCCCACCACAGAGGCGAAGTCGTCGAAGCTGTCGAAGCGGCCACGGAGGTAACTGAAGTCGCGGCTCTCAAGGCCGCCGGCGTTCTGTTCCATCAACTCCAGCCATTTGGTCCAGGCTGCATCGTCGGAAAGCTTTTCGGCCCCGATGGTCAGAAGATAGGGATTGTTGAAGATCAGATTGCGCAGTCGCAATTGCGTCTGCGGACGATAGGACAGTGCGTTGAACTCCTCTTCCGCCAAGGCGCGGCCGGCAACGTGCTCCGATCGGAGCACGCCAAGGAATTCAAGCAGAATCAGCCAGGGCGTCTGTTCGTCATGCAGGCGATGCCCCCAGATCGCTTCATCGACCCAGAACGCGGGTCCAGTGCGATCCTCATGGGAAATTGGGCGTTTCAAGATCTCCATCATCAGAGCCTCACCGTCACGCTACGCGATGATGCACGACCATCAGAATTGAGGTCGATGAACTTGAGGACGATCCCGTCACTGCGATCGTCACCGTCAAGGAACCGCCGCCGTTCGACGGCGCTCAGAAGCCGTGCCTTAAACGCAAGAAGGTCCTCGTGGCACTCGAGCGAAAAACTCGTAGGCAATGCGCCCTCGGCCACACGGCCCAAGAACTCAAAGCGGGTCGTCGACAATTGCAGCGTGACTTCAGGCGGATCATCACGCGCAAGCCGAACCACCAGCTTCATCCCTCCATCCCCGTCACCGAGCAACGCCACTTCCTCGCCAGCCCGGCGGGCGACGGACACGAATTCCTCCAGCAGAGGACTGGTCCTCGACTGCGATTGGCTTCCCGAACTTGCAAGTACCAATTCGTCCTGGTTCTGGATCAGCATGCCGGTGAACACCCGATTTAGCCCGCGCACGAGCATGGGCATCACCTGCCGCGGCAATGCTCGTTTCTCGGCCAACGCGCGACTGGTTTCGAGATAGAGCCCGGCGTACCGAAAGACGGTCAGGTCCCAGAGGTCCAACGTGTCTGCCAGGTCGTCTGAGATGGTAAAGAACAACCGCTGACGCTGCCCGCGAAGGAGCCCGAGAAACCGGGCGACAGCGCTCGGATCGTCGCCCTCGAGGTAGGACTGTTGCGCCCGTTTATAGGCTGGCGTCTCGCCGTAAACCTGATCGGTTTGCACGAGGGCTCGGTAGGTTTCCACCAACGCCGGATCGTCGGCACCGTAGACCAGCATATTGTCGACTTTGTTGCTCGTTTCCGAGCCGATGCCGAACAGGTTGAGCTTGCGAAAGGGTTCGGTTCTTTCTGCGCGGCTTGGTTTCAAATTCCCGCCGAATACATTGCGGTAGGGACTGGCACGCTCCGCCGTTCCCGCGGCTGCCAATTCGGCGACATCGGTGCACGCCATTAGTCCGTCGCGTGCGTCGGGATGGCCAAGAATGATGTTCGTGACGAGGGATAGGACCTGCCGGATGGTAAAGTGACCACCATTATGTTCGCTAGCTTCGACCAGATTGCCGAGCCGTCGCCGGAAGAGACGATTGTCGTGGGTCCCGACCAGCCGTTCACGGTTCTCGCGGATCGGACAGGTTGCCCCATTTAGCGCCGGACAACCCCCGCAGCCGCTCCAACCGGGGTGCAGCGTCACCGCGTCAATGACCTGATCGATCATCACGGCGGCGGCAGACCGGCTGAGATCCCTCAAATCGAGCTTAATCGCAGAGTTCCCACTGCGGCCAACGACCAGGAGATTCTCGACCACCTCGACCAGAGCGCTTGTCGTCTTGTCGCTGCCGGCGGTCTTCATTTTTTCGAGAAGCTGGCCATGATTGGCTGCCATCAGGTAGACCCTGGGGGAATTGGGGTCTGCGACATCCCACGCCATCTGCTCAATCAGCGGCTTACTCTCGTCGGAGCGAAGCTCACTCAGATCCTTGACGACGATGAGTTGGCGAGACCCCAAGCTGAGGCGCTGGATCTTCTCTCCGGCGTTCCAGTCCTCAATCGTGCCTCCGAGCTCAAGCCACACGCGTCGGCAGTGATAGGTCTTTCCGTCGCCGGCGGTGCCCGTGAGGATGATGGACTGGCACTCGTCCGACCTGAAATTATCGACCAGCCACGCAAGATGCTGGGCGGGCAGCTCAATAGGCTGCATCTTCAAGCGAGCCAAAGCCCGCTGAATGGTCTCGTCGTACATATTGTCGTTGGTCGGAATGGGCCCGTAGTTCCGAAGAAACCGGATCCAGTTGTTGGTCGGCATGCGCTATCCCCCCACGACTGCCGCCTTGCGCTGACGACCGTCCTGGAATTCCAGCGCAGCCCCATGAAAATCAGTCAGTTGCACACTACTGTAGAACTCGTGAAACGCAACAATACAACACCGAGGGGTCGGCGAACGCCATCTCCTCACCCCTTCGCGGCAGGGTTCCAAAGATTGGGGCCCCGTTAAACGCAGGGGATAAGACGTCCTTATTCATCTGTGCGACCATGAAACCGGCCAAGCGAAGAACGCGCCGAGTCTCTCAGACCTAAAAGCTAAAACTTGCGATCAATGGGCAATGGTCTGCGATGCCGAGCAGCGGCTCGGGATTGTCTTTGTTGGGATGACGACTCCCCCCGAGTCTTCCAATCGAGGTATGCGTCGCATCACCTCGAGGGACAAGGCCCGGTCCCAGCAAGATGTGGTCGAGCCCGATGGGATTTCGGCACCCAAGATAGGTGTGAAACCTCAAGACATCGACTTCTGGCGTATCAAGTGCCCGCGTCTCACCCATCCCGCACAGAAGCTTCCCAACCTCATTGAGAGGACACAGCTCCTTGAGCATCGTGAAGGCGCTCGATGCAGGCTTGCCGTCGATGACTTCCTCAAACAGGGAGCTCACGCGCACGCCGGCGGGGAGTGGGGTTGTAGGGTCGCTGCCATCACTTCGCACTGCTCGGGAGTCCTCAAGCTCGTGCCAGAGGTTGCGATTGAAGTCGCCCAGCAGGATGGTCTTGTCGGTGACCGCCGTCTCTCGGTCGATCCAGGTCTCTAGGGGGACGATCTGGTCGTGCAGGATCTGGCAAGCGGACGCATCTCCAGCAAGTGGGTTTCCACCGATGGGGGAGACGCAGCTCGATTTCAGATGCACATTGAGGACTTGCAGACGCGTTCCGCCGATATCGATGGCCAAGGACAGCCCTGGCCGGGGCTGATCCTTGGGTGGCCTGACATCTTTGAGCGTCAGAGGGTCTTCGGTCGCGCAAGCGATCTGGCTGCCCAGAGACCTCTTCCATGCGATGGCAAGACGTTGGACCTTGAAGGTCGTGAAGGAGCAGACCTGCCAATCGGCAGCGCCGTTTGGCAAAACCTCAAGAACAGCTTCTTTGCCGCTTACTTCCTGAAAGGCGATGATATCGGCCGGAACGCTGTTCGCGATGAAATTTTGTATTTGGGTGCGGCGTTGCTCGTACGCGGCGAGTGTGACGCGGACGGTGGCAAATCCGAATCCCTGCTTATTGGCTCCGTAGACATCGCAAACAGGGAAGCGGGCGGCATCCCAACCCTCTATATCGAATGCGTTGATGTCCCATCCGAACCGCGCACCGATCTGTGTCGATGGGCGGTATCTTTTTGTGGTCAGGTCCAACTCGTAAGTTGCGGTGCAGGCTTCGATCCAGTCCGTGACTGTCGCGCGATCCATGTGCCAACCCAGATTCCAGGTGGCAATGCTGATATCACGCGCGGCAGCCGCGCCCGCCAGACTCGAAAACAACAGGCTCAGAAGCACAAATAGGCGACGCATCAATGACCCCCTGAACTAACAGCGTGTCCGAAAAACCGGCAGCAGGCCACTATTCGCAGAAATGATCCAGTTCAAACTGGTAATCGCCAAGCTGCTTGCGCGCTGCCAGGACCGCATCGAGACGCCAGAAACGGGGACCCTCTACGATACGAGCGTCTTTTAGCCCGTCGAGCTTCGTTGCGATCGACAGGGCGCGTAGGAGAACTGCCCGTGCCTGTGTATCCGATTTCGAGTCCTGGAGCGAACGCACGAGGTCAAGGCCGATTGGATCGTCCATCTGTCGCAGCTTGTGCGCCAGCGCGCGATAGACGATGTCAAGGCCCGCATAGGACAAGTGGTTGGACGCGTACCTTTTGAGCAGGTCGATTGTCGCCGACGTGCTGCCGTGATCGCTCTTCAGCGACGCGGACAGCGCCTGCGCTACGGAGACGTCGGTGACTTCGATGATTTGTACGCCTGTCAGTGGATCGGCAGCGCGCGGCGGCGCTATCTGTACGTCGTAGGCGACGCCTCTTTCCAGACCTGAGACCCAGCGATCGGGCATGGGCGCCCAGCATGCAAGGTCGATCATTTCGGATGCATACGCCGCGATATCGCGCTCATCCTTGATGCTATCGTCGAGTCGCGAGACCAGTCGGGCCAATGCCGCGGTGCTGAGGAAGCGACCCTGCGCGGCAAGCACGCGTGCAGCTAAACCAGAATCGAGAGCGAGGCAGCGCGGGTCTTTGCCTGTTGTGTCAAGCGCACAGTTCCACAGCGCAGTGGTCCACTCTTTGCTGAGGGGAACCACGCGCGCAAATCTCGGCAACCAGATGGCGTCTGGATAGAACATCTCGCCATTAAGGACGAACAAGCCAAAACGCCGAATGATCAGGTCGAGGTCTCGTTCGTCGAGTTCGCCGCGGCGAGCAAGCAACAGGAGGGGCGGGAGCGACCATGAACGAGTGGCGTCCCCTTCCGCCGCCTGTCTCTCAGAGTCTTTCGCCATCAGCCACATCATCAAGCCTTCCGCGCTGCCCATGCCGGAGGCTTCCGGGCCCGCGGCAAAATATTCGACAATTTTCATCGACAGTTCACACCAACTCATTCCGCACTTGGCCAGACGCGGAAACACTGCGGTGTTAGGTGCGACGGCAAGCTTGGGGCTTCGTGCTATCTCCTCGACGAATCGCAATAAGGCAAGCCAATCCGCCGATTTGACCGCTCCGCGTTCAGCGCGAACGGAGATCAACAATACTGCCGCTTCCAGTGAGCGTCGCCTCGTGTCCTCATCCCCGAGCTCACGATAGGCCAAGGCAAGGCCCGCCAAATAAGTCCGTATTGCCTGGTCGGAAAGCCCCGAAAGCCCGTAGTCGGCGATCGTCTGCACGTCTTCGACGGCGTAGAGGTCGACGATCTCGGGGCCATTCAAAAGAAAATAAGTAGGGGGGCAGGACCGTGCCCGATCGAGCAACGCAGCTTCGAGTGCAAACTGATATTCGCGGATTCGATCGCGCCGAATGTTTGTCGCCTCGCAGATACTGGTCATGTCAATGCGTGACGAGACGAAATCCATTCGGCGGGCAGCTTCCTTGGATAATTCGGATGTCAGCCGAAACTCCCAGTTTTCTTGATCACCTACCGGGTGATTGACCAGCCCGCCTATGCCGCCGCGCATCAGGGCGGTTCGGGCGTTGATCCGCTCCTCGTCCCAGCGAGGCGAAGCGGGCTCAAGATCGTCGACTGCGACTGCCAACTGGACACCCGATCCTACCGCAACGGGAAGCAACGAGGACATCCAGGCCGGGCCGGGCCGCAACTCGATCCAGCCGTTCGGCTGAACAGCGATGTGGTACTGCAGGAAGTAAAGCAACAGGCCGATTGTAGCGGCGATCGTTACACCCCAGCCAAACACACGTCTGATTCTGCCGGCCAGCGCTCGTCGCGGTTCCGGTGCAGAAGGAGGACCGATTGTTGCATCAGACCAGGAAAGCTCAAGATGGCCAGCGCCATGCAGCTCCGGCGTCTGCATGCGACCGCCCGCAAATAGATAGGCGAGCTGTTCGGTGCGCTCCCTTGCGAACACAAAAAGCCGCGACAGGTCACTCGATAGCGATACGCCAAACGGCGTTGCTATTGTGGATTTGCGCAGTCCGGCGAGCGCGAACAGTCTCTTGTCGACGAGTGCCTCGTGCAGCGCGATCGTGAACAAACCCCTGCCAAGGGCAGGGTGCTCGTAGGCCAGTTGCCGCGTGGATGCGCCAGCAAGGATCAGGACATTTTCGTGGCCAATTTGTTTTGACAAGGACGCCTGAAAATCTTGCGCGACGCCGCCGGCATGGCAGAAGTCAAGTACCGCCGATACCTTGGCCGGTCTGGCAAGCATGACCAGATCGGCAAGATCGCTGCCCGCCAGGTCAATCCCATCAGGACGAGCGTCATAGGTACAGAACCAAGTCTCTTCCCCAGTCTGGTCACCATGACCCGAGAGCACCAGAATGAGTTCGCATGCTTGCTGCCCCTCCCTGGACCCTATGTCTCGAAACATGGTCTCCAGCGACTTGCGCGTAAGATCCTCATCATGGAGACCGGTGGGCGGATCGCTGGAAGAGAGAACGGCAATTGCATTGGCCAAGGAAAAGGCTCCCTCCACAGAATAACGCAGCCGAGACCGCGAACTCATGTAGATGGGACTGGAAAAGCGATCGGCAGCTATACTACAAACATATCTGGACTGGTTGGCAGTCGAACTGGAGGATTGGACATGAGTGGCGGAGTAGCGTTGACCACTGCGCTGAGCGTTTTCCTGGTTGGCCTTTTTGGGGGCTTCGTCGCCGAGCTTGTTCATTGGTATGGCCTAAAGACAAATCCACGGTTTCCAGAGTATCTAAAAAGTGCACCGTACTGGATTATCACAGCGCTGATGATATTTGTCTCGGGTGCTTTTACTTGGTTGAATTTTGGAAGCCAAGCGCAGGCATTGACGGCATTCCAAATTGGACTCTTGACCCCTCTCATACTACAGAAAGTAATCTCTGGCGCTGCCGGCGCGGAGACCGCGCGCTCACCACGGGCCAATCTGATGGATTTCTTTCGCGGTTGAAAGACCCGCCTAGCGGCAAAGCTCAATGTAAGCCGAGGCGGCCCCCCGCTTCTTGCCGATCCATAGTCGACGATCACAGCGAGCGGGAAGCCGCAGGCAGGTGGCCACCAAGTGTTGCGGTTCGTGGAGAGTAAGCTCCGTGAGCTCTGAACTCCGTAACATATCCAGGCGTATCAGCGTAGACGGACTGGCCCACCGGGACTTAGGAAGCATGGGTTTCACTTCGCTGCGGAAGGCTGGCCGAGCTTTTGGTCGAGGGACTGCCTGAATTCTTGCTTCTGTATGTTGGAGCCAGTCGGCCTACGCTTCGCGAGATCCTTGGCTATCTTGGTTACGGAACCATCGAGCACTCGATGCAGCGTTGACAGTAATGTCCCTTCGTCGTTATCGAAATCGCCGTGGTGCCTTGCTTTAGAGGCTGGACCCGGAGCTAAATTCCACTGCTTGGTTGTTCCGTCGAATAGCGTCCCCAGCGCATCTTTGGCAAATCTTTCCATGCCGAGGATAGGAACTCCGTCCTTTAGAGCAGGGATGTGAGGTGTTGTTTCAAACGCGTTGCTGACAAGATAAAGCAGCGACTTATGATAGATGCCGGCGCAATCGTCGTCCTGCTCCGTTGGGTCGTCAAGCGTATAAAGATCGAATTTCTCGATCATTCCCTTCTTGAGCGCTGGCAAATAGGTCTCATTGAAGAGCGCGACTGTGCACGCAGGCGCCCAAAGACTGACAGTTTTTAAGGGGACTTTGGCCTTGGCGAATTTTGAAACGACCGGAGCATGAAATATCGATCCGGCGCTATGTCCGACGAGATGGACCTCATCAATCTCACCGTCCTTGTGGAGCTTGATGAGATGGTCGGTTACCAAGTTCGCCGAGCCAAGTTTCTCTTCCGTCGCCATCCGCGCGTTTTCTTTCATCTCGTCCCACAGCGCTTTACCTCCGAGGTTTCGCGCGCCGACCTCCAGAGTGTCGTCTAGCCTGTCGAGCATGAAATCTTTGGCTTTGTCCAGGAGGCCTTCGTCCCGCCGACGCCCAATTGCGTCCCTCAATATGTTTGACAAAGTCGTCCAAACGTCCGAGCGCCAGATGAATGAGAGAGGATAGACCTGCGATTGAAGCAACGGCGCGAGATTGCTTGAAACCGTTTGCACCGCAGCGTCCTGACCGACCAAACCGCCGTGAGCATAGAGCAGCACACGCCTAGTTTGCCATGAAGACATGGCGCGCGGCATCCGCTCAGTTATCAGAGTTTTCAACCCAGCAGGGGTTAAGCCATAGGTGCCCTTGTCGTCCAAGACACCATTGTTCTTCGACGTGATGATGTATGGACGAAGGTCTGCATAAACCTGGCTTTGGTAGCTGCGCGGAGCGTCCGCTCTCATGTTTGCGGTAGCAAGCGACGAGGTCAGGTCGACGGGTGCGCCGAGTGACGCGACCCATACGTCTGTGCCGTTCGCGAGCCAGTCCGTGTAGGACAGGTTTGCCAGCCCTTTTGCGCCCCACTTTTCCCCCCAGCTGTTTTGAACCCAGAAGCCTCGGCGATTGTAACCTACGATCGCAAAGGCGTGCCCGCCAATCTGCCCGGGACGATATTCAATATTCTCCTGTTCCGGCTTGACCGACTGCCATCCGTCGTGAACGCGCGCCGTGGCATACAAAATGCCGGTTTCGTTAATCGCCGCGTGCATGCCGACGAGGTCTTTGTGATTCACGCGAAAATAAGCGCCGAGCGGACGAGCAAGCGCGTCCGCAGACCGCTTTTCCTCAACAGTGGGATCGGGATCGCGTTCCTTCCAGAGCGCATAAGCGCAAAGACCGTGCTTGAACCATCCCTTCATGGCTCCCCTCGCACTGGATCCCTCGTAATTTTGCCCGGGCCACTCATCATAACGCTTGGCCATCGCGTAAAGCATCCAGGCACTTACTTCGTCGGCCGCCGGATTCCTTTCTCGGACCCTCAGGAGATAGTTTGCGACCGTCGCCAAACCGAAGCCGGTGCATGCGCCTTCTCGGCCCTGATCCAGGACGGGTATGCCAAGGCCATAATAGGCGCTGATATCACTTTCGGGTGCGACACGGATAAGTGTCGGCGTAAAGATTGCATCTCGGAAGTCAATCGTGTCAGGCAGTGCGTCGAAGGTTCTCTTTGTAGCTGCAGCCCTTGCCATTTCCCCACCCATGATCCCGGAACGTAAGTGTGCGTCAGTCGCCGGTCACGGCTGCGCAATATTCGGTGAATGCATTGACATTTTCCATATAGATCTGCGCCCGAGGGCCACTCCCGTTGTAGGGGGGTAGAATTTTTGGAGGCAGATATCAAAGTCGCACCACTGGCGGTCCCGAAAGAACTGCTCGTCTGGCTTCACTCCTTGCAAGTCGTACTTAAACCTTCTGTAGCCGTTGTAGACCCCGCGGACGATCCGAATGACGCTGAAGCCTACGCGTTTTATTCGCTTCTTCGATAGGCATCGCAGTGAAATCAGGTCCGAATGCTTGGGTGTTTCTTGGGAAGGCGGTCCGCGGTGCGCCGCAGTAATCGCCGCCTGCGAAAAAAAAACATTAACGTTAGACGATCTCGTGGACCGACATCTCGTCAATCCAGCTAAGCATCTCCTGGCATACGATCGCGCATAAATGCTCGACCCCGTAAGCCTTGCGGTCCGCCACAATACTCACGCCAAACGCAAGGTCTGAACGCAGTTTATTCTGCAGAAAACGTAGCCCTCGAACATAACTAAAGAACGAGTCCCAATGAAAATCAAGACCCAAGCCATCTATGACAACATGAAGACGGTGGTATGGACAGTCGTCGTCGGCAAGGACCGCAACACAACAGCCGCTTCCGAATCCGAGACGGCCTCCACCCGCCTGAGCGTTTGCAGACACGCCGGCTTCAGCTGTTCTCGCGCTACTCCCGGACGTTTGGAGCTCGCTCATCATACATGTCGATTTCAGAGAAAACCCTCGATGACGCTCATTCGCAAATTCATATGGGGTCTTAACTGAATCTAGTGCGCTGATTTGTTCAAGGTGCACCCGCCAACTTCGACATTACGACAAATAGGAGTCGACTCGCCAAGCTTTATTGCTAATATAAGGAAGCGGAAATGAAGGGGTGGGGGGCGTCGATGGGTATCAATCTAGATATCCCTGGCATCTGGACGTACCGTAGCTTTCTAAATGTGCCGGGGAATGTTGGCGATTTTGGCAAACTGACAGTCTGGGAAGCCGAACTATCCCTCGAAGTTGGCGAGGACGGGCACATCTATGGTTTATTGGGGGAGCGCCCAGATCGTTGTGTAGGTACCGAACCCTACTTACTCGTTGAAGGCACCGTTATACCTGGCAACCCTGCGGTGATCAGCTGGCGTGCCAAGGGCAAGCCTCAATCCGAGTATGACGGCTGGATCTACGACTACCGGGGCTACCTATCCCCCGAGTGGCCGGACGCGCCGCGCAATCGCCCAACGATCGTAGGGACCGTGACGCGCACCGTGGCCCATAATGGAGCGCCGGCGGGTTCAGTGTTCTCTTTTGTCGCGGTCAAGTCGGATTTCCTTGAACCACGCAAAACGATACCCCTAGCGAAAAGCATCATCGACATGATGAGCTCGGCAGAGCATCGCTACCATCATGCGCTTTGGCACGCCTCGCGCGACACATGGGACAACCTGAGCGACCCCAAGAAGGAGGCTCTGCGCGCAACCGGTTGGCAGCCTGGCCCAAAAACCAAAGAGCGAGCAAGTCTGGCGGCCGATCGACTTGCCAACGGTTCGGGCGAAGATTTTTTCTACATGCACCGGCGCATGGTGAAGGAGGTTCGAGCTATGGATCCCTCTGTCGGGACCTGGCGACGTCTGCCGCAGCAGCAGTTCCCCTCGTCGTTTGCGCCCGAAACGAAGGCGTCGCAGATTGGCAATCTCGACGGATACTCCCTGCCGCCAGCGTGGGTCGTGCCGGGTGACCCTGACACGACGAATTGGCTGTTCGAATTGAGGAAAACCTCAACGCTTTATGGCCGATTCCAGGCATGGGAGGCGCTTTATACCTCCGCGGACTACCTCGCCTCCCTGTCGCTCGGCGAGCTTGGTTCACGGATTGAGTTCACCATCCACAATTGGATGCATATGCGGTGGACCTCGGTGACCCGCGACCCTACCGGTGATGTGGCCAAGCGCGGTTTGCCGCTTCCCAACGGCCGCGACGCACTGGACTTCGATGAAAAATGGCTGGATCCCGAGTACGACTATCTAGGCGAGACTTTTTCATCGCATATTAATCCGATTTTTTGGCGGCTGCACGGGTGGGTCGATGACCGCATCAACGACTGGTATCGCGCCCACGAAGCTGTGCGACCTGGAGTGGTCAAGCCAATGACCCTTGACGGTGTGGAATGGTTCGCGGTCGACGGGACTTGGGTGAAGAACGACGAGCCGTGGGAGGGAGCGCGTGCGTCATCATCCCCAACCCATCACGCTGGGCACAATCATCCTGGTCACTCGGGACGGGTCTTGGATGTGCCGACGATGCAAGCGGCCTTAAGGATTATTTACGGCCCCGAACCGGACGCTGCGCCTTCAGCAATGGAAGACCACGGGCAGGCTTTGCCCGGGACGCGGGCAAGCTGGTTTAAGAATGTCCCAGCGTAAAAGGGTTTAGCGGGGCGCTGCAAGTCGGGAACCCGGCAGACCAAGATCGCCGAATGCGTTTCATCACGGATGGGGAGAAACTTTCATATGGCACGGACAAAAGAAAAGACACTATCGCCCGCGAAGTCCACCAAAGCCAGCGTTTCGCCGGAACTCCGGGACGATAAAGCCGCCGAGCGCAATACCAAGCCCCTTGTCCACTTCATCCGCGAGGGTGTCCGCTGCGACACCGAAGAACGCGGGCACAAGACCCCAAAGGGCAAATCCCCGTTAGAAATCGTCGTCGACGCCTCAGAAGGCTTTATTCCTTTGTGGGCAAAAGGAACAACGCTGCGCTGGAAGTTCCGTGAGAGCTCCGTGCAATCGTTTGCAGATCCCGCCAAAGTCAAGGCTCAAGTTGAGGATTTGTTCGCGAAGGCCATTCTTGCTTGGGGCGATGCAGTGCCAATCAAGTTCGCGCAGCGAGACGACGCCTGGGATTTCGAGATTGTGGTGAAACACAGCGACGACTGCGACGTCAACGGTTGCGTACTGGCCAGCGCGTTCTTCCCCGACGGCGGGCGGCACGTCGTGACTATCTATCCCAAGATATTCGAACAAGACCCGACAGAGCAGATTGAGACCTTAGTTCACGAAATCGGTCACATTTTTGGACTTAGGCATTTTTTCGCGCAGGTCAGTGAGACCGCTTGGCCCTCCATCATTTTTGGGACGCATAAGAAGTTCAGCATCATGAACTACGGCGCGGACAGTAAGTTGACCGCAGACGACACTGCCGACCTGAAGAAGCTCTATTCACTGGCTTGGAGCGGCCAGTTAACAGAAATCAACGGAACCCCGATCAAATTTATGACGCCGTTTCACACGAGTGGCGAGCCGACAGAAATCATCTCGGCCATGGAACCTGCGCAAACCTTAGCCAGGGTACAGCAGCTTTTGTCGCCCTAAGATTGATACGGCCAACTTCTATCATTTCGAGAACCTGCGGCCTTAGGTGGATAGGAGCAGTAATATGATTTCGCTCGTCGTCTTTGTCGCATCGGTGGGGTTAGCGGGGCGCAGCAAAGCGGAGGCAGGAAACTCGCAACGGTAAATCTTGCGGTGCGCTTTGGCGGTTATGATTTTCACGCTCTCACCGATGAAGGTCTTGCAAAAGGCCGTCACAGTCCGAGCGGTGATCTTATTTCTCGGAAATATGTTACCTCGCTGGTGGCGCGTTCGCGCACCGAAAGCTTCATTCGAGGGAAGCGCGAAGGGACTGACGGACCAGCGATGTCATCAATCTGGTAGCTGTTCTGATTGGGACCATAGGAGCGGTATCTGGGGAGCGTCTATTTTAAAGGCGGTGGCAGTCTTTCACGGTGGCGGACCCCAACCCGCTAGGCCGACGGCCCCATAAGCTTCCTTCCCCACCCGTCCCCAAGAGGTGTCGGCCCGCTTCCTTTTACTTTACGTGGGGAACTTGGCAGCGACCGTTAACTAGGTGTAGGGCAAGGAAACGGAGAACGAAACGCGACGGCACTCACCCCGGGAATCTCGTCACCAGAATGTGGCTTGCTCGATCGCTGCATGGATGAGAACGCTGCCGGGGGCAAACGCGCCTCCTGAACCGCTTCGAGGGCGCCGTAACAAGCTATCCAAGCCGCGATGTGCATCTTGCCGGTTTTTTGTCGGTACAGTAGTGGCGTCGTCGTTTCCCCGATGCGCCAACCAGAAGTCGAAGAATCCGAAAGTCAGAGCCTTCGGGGCCAACCGCGACGCTGCCAACAGTTGTGATCAGAATCAGAAAAAATAACTCCGGCAACGACAATCGCTGCGGAGCTATATAGCCAATATCACACACTTGAGTGATGATGGCCTAGAAGAGGCTAGGGGGCTTCATAAACTTTTCCGTCATCGAGTGCCGTTCAGGCACAAGGATTTCATTGGAATCGCATCTACCTTCTTTATCGCCGAAGCGGGCATTTAGATTTTATCATTAGAAGGCTACGGCTGAGCATAGGGGGTAAGTCGAGGAGGGAATTATGTCCCTTCCCGAAAAGCTTATACATTTTTAAGTCTGAGCATTGGGGGTGGTATCTATGTGCTTCTGGCGCTGCGTGCTGACGTCTGTCTTCTGCCTTGCCGTTGCCGACTGCGGAACGTACGTTCCGAGCACTCGCGAATGGCCCAACGCAAACACGCTTAAAGAAAGCGACATGATCAGCACGATCATCAGAAGCGTTGGCTGCGAGCTTAGTTACACCGTAACGCAAGTGATAGAGAATGACAGAAGAGACGCAAAATATCGAAAGACACAACAGACCTATACCGATTTCCTCAACAACTGGGGCGTTGAGGTCGCCATCAACCTCACGGTTGTCGAAAAGACATCGGTGAACCCGACGGTCCTTCTTACCCCACCTTCGGGCCCTTCATCGATATTCACTGCGGCTGCTGGACTAGCAGGTTCCGCTGAAGCGACCCGTCTGCAAAAGACGAACGTCTTTTTCACTGTGGCGGATTTGTACAGGCCCCAGTTTTTCTCCGTCGACTCCTCTAAAAGAGGGTGCCGCGACCCCCTTGGAAACAAGGAAGGCTCCCTCCTTGTCGACAGTGACTTGAAGCTGTCCTCACTTCTTGAAGGTCGCATCGGCGCCACGATACTCAATGTTGCTGACAGCCCGGGATCCAGCGTGCCGATCACCGGACAGAAAAACGTGCTTTCGCAAACCGTGTCCTTCAAGATCGTCACTTCCGGTTCGATCACGCCGACCTGGAAGCTCGTTCGGGCGAGTGTGAACCCCTCCGGAACATTCTTCAGCACAAATCGCGACCGGACCCACGAACTCGTGTTCACGTTCGGCCCGCTTGATAAATCGGTCAAGGGAAGGCCAACGGGCCTTACGCCTTTGGCCGAGGCTACGCATCTCAATACTCAGCTTCAGACCGGGCTCAGAGGCCTGGTCAGTCCCCTCCAGTGAAGGTGTTGTTCGATGGGAAAATCAAGGAAAACAGTTCCCGAAGCGCAGAAAGCTGACAAAGCCAAGTCGCGTACCAAAAACGACAAGAAGACAAAGAGTCAGGAACGCCTACATTTTCAAGCGTTGGTCAGTGTCGGTGCAGAGGACATAGGCCCCCCTGACCAGATTTCCAGGATCAAGGAGGCTCTGAGTTCCAATCAGCTTGATGATCACATGATAACGGAGCTCATGCTTCATTGCGCTTCGGTGTTGGCTTTCAGGCGCTCTCAGGCAACTGGGTTGAAAGAGAAGACTTCGCCGGTCGACGGCAGCTGCTACAAGGGGGTAGGCGGAAGTGACCAAGTTACCATCTGGTCGAACGGGTTTGCTGTCGAAACCTGTTCCCGACAAGAGGCAAGAGATCGGGGAATCCCCGCCTGCGGATAGTCCTTAGGTGCTCGGACTGGTGTTAGGGAAGATCTGCGGCCCGAATTAAGGGAGCGTCTTTGCAGAAGAATAAGCCTTTCGGCTAGGGGGCAAATGAACAATCATGTTTAACCGCAACACTAATTGTGCGGGTGGGGGCATAGAACATGACGTCAATTTCGCGTGATGAGCCTGGCGGTCTTAGCTGCCGGCGCGGTCGCTTTCATTGCATTTATTGTATGGTATTATGGGCATAAACAACCCAGGTCGTTTCACGACGCTTTCATCGGCTGAAGGTGCTCGCGGACTTCTGACCTTCTTGTTTGCCTCGAGTGCTACCGGGGTGATCGTGCTGGTCGCCGTTTCGACGTTCTGGATGGGGCCGGAGGACGTTAAACTACGATTTCCACTAGGCAAGGACCTGCTCGCCATCATCATAGGTGTCTTGGGGACCATTCTGGGCTTCTATTACGGCTCCGCGGGATTGGGACGGCGGCGCCGCAGGCCTTGACGATCTCGGAACTCCCTTGGAATCAGGAATCCCTGCCAAGCGGCAGTAAGGCATCAATTGCTGGAAAGCTGTCCGGTGGAACGCCGCCCTACCAGGTCGAGCTGCGCTATCAGCCCTGCTGGGTGGAGCAGGTCACAAAGTCGTTGCCCACGATTGCAAAGGTCAACGGAACGCGTTCATCGTTGAATTTAATGTGCCTGTGTTTGCCGAACCCGAAAGTCTCGTGGGATTATGCGCCAATGTTCACGCTTCGTGCCTCAATGTTGCAACCAAGTTGGAATGTCGCGCTCTCAGCAAAGTAGAAATGTCGCATCCACGTCGCGTGCCGATCTTCGCCGCCGCCGCATCGTGACCTGTCAGGAAGCCATGCAGGCCCGAGACAAACGATGGCTTGAGGCCGCCGGCCTGGTGCTGGTCCGGCAACCGCCGGGCTCGGCCAAAGGCGTGATGTTCCTCACCATGGAGGATGAGACCGGCGCCGCCAACGTCGTCGTCTGGGTCAAGGTGTTTGAGAAATTCCGTCGCGTGCTTCTCTCGTCGGACATGCTCGGCGTGCGCGGCCGCATCCAGCGGGAAGGGGAGGTGGTACATCTCGTCGCGCATGAGTTAACCGATCTGTCGGCCGAGCTGGCCAGCGTGGGAAATCGCGAGGCGCCGTTTCCCCTGCCGCACGGCCGTGGTGACGAGGCCCATCATGGCGGATCTGGCATCGATCCGCGCGGCATGCCGAAAACGCGCGATATCGTCGATCCCTTATGCCGAGTTCGGCATAAGGGGTCTTATCCCGAGTGGGAGACTATCCCGATCAAGCTGCCTAGGCCACGGGACTTTAGGTAAAACGCCGCCACGACTCGGCATAGCCAAGGTATTCGGCGTCGCGAATGTCTCAGTTCGGGATGGCGCCCCAGCCTTCATCTCAGTATGTTACGCGCGCCACTCGTGCCCATCAGCCCATATTCTGAACGTCCCATATGAGAGCGGAGCTTGGCAACGCAGCCTAACCCTAACAGCATGCTGCCTCGCGCGTCAGCTTTCGGGCGCACGCAAACCTTCGCTAAACGGCAGACACGAGGCGCGTAGCTGCCGCTGCGAAACGAGCGTTGAAAACCCGCCCTCGCTAACGGCGAGATCGTGCAAATCCGAAAACGTAGCTTCGCGAACATCTGGTGTTGAGCGACCCACGGGTGTAGCATGCAAGGGCCACGTTAATCTCATCAATCCAATTTGCACGTGCTTCAGTGTTATGTGTTTAGCGGAATGCCCAAGACGGCGACTTGGTTTTGAATGCCGGCGACGTTACCAACGCCACTCCTACTCAACACCAAGCGACACTTTCCGCGCCAAACGCGACTGCGTCTAAGCATTGCCTCAATTTCAGGAGGGAAGTGTGGGGAGTCACATGGCGTTCAAAAAGATCTCAATCTACCTTTTGATTGCCGCGGTGGGATTGTCTATTAGCTGCCTGAAAAGCCCGGCCTCGGTTCTGTCAAAACTGAACGATCTGGTGTCTGAAAATAAGGTCGTGGACCCAGATATGCCTGACATACGTATATCGACTTTCTCGATAGAGAATCCAGGCTATCAGATAAGCTCGAGCAAAACAAAGAATAAATATTATGTTAACATAAATAGAATAATTGTCGCAAATGCTGTAAATGTATTTATTCTGACCCAGGAGCAATTCGACGAGGCGGGGGTCCCGTACGACTGCGGATGTGCGGCGAGGGTCATAGACGGTGTGCGCTATATATTCTGCGATGCGTCGTTCCTCAGAACATTTTCGAGAGGCATGGAGCATGAGGTCTTTAAAGACGATTCAGGTGTTCCGGCGCAAGCAATTCGAAATTGGATAATATACCACGAGGTAGCTCATCACCATTTTGATCATCCTATGCTGTACAAACGTTTCATCAGCCCTTGGGCCATGAGGCAGTACGAGCAAGAAGCGGACACACTGGCGGCCAATGCGTTTGTGGAGCCTGATTTGCAGACGAAGATATTCGAGTCCTATTTTGCTAACGCAGGAAGTAACAATACGAGTTACTTTGATGATATGTATGCCTATATAGTGTCGTCTTTGGATCAATTTGGTAGTTCGCACGAAAGTATGGATCTGAGGCTGTCGTCATTCGTGGATACGATCAAATATATTTTTCCAACCGGCGCTAATTATCGGGAGACGCAAACGCCAACCATAAATGTGTCCTCCCTATCGCTATGCAGTAGCAACTATGAATGGATGAAGACGAGAAATTTATACGCGTTCTCTCTGTTATTCATTAGTACAGCTGTTGCTAACCGAGGGGCGTTCGCAGAATATCTGCACTACAGCGTCGAAGAAGTTGGAAAACTCCCTGACGACCAAGCGCCCGTCAGGACTATCTTACTGTTTGAGTATTGCCAGTCATTGATACTCTCTGGCGCAAAGTGCGATGTCCAATTTGAAGGCAAGAGCGATAAACCGATCGACAGTTTCCTTGACGATATGATGTCTATTTTGTCACAGCAGAATGAGTTGATTAAGAAGAGACTTGGACAGGAAAATCGGTATGCGATAAAATCGGTGCTCCCTATCGCAGCAAGGATGACAAATGGTATTTACAGAGAAATTGATGGAAAATGGCTTTCCCTTTCTTTAACCTATCTAACCTTTCTTCAGTCGGACGGTAGATTTTATAACTGTGGGTCTGGTGGCAACGGGCTGTCATCGAGTGCCTCGGAATTCTATTCGTGTAAAGATTTTGCTGAAGAAGTGCGGGACGGGATCCATCTGGACGAGCGCGGGCAGCTTGCAGCCGTCAACATGATGGAGGCTCTTGATATTTCCGACGGGCGCGGTCTGCAAGCCAAAGCGGATCTGGTCACGATCTTGGCAACCCAGTTTCCGTTGGGCTACACACACCCATTCGTCGTCTCAGCCTTAAGCGAGATTGTTTCGAAGCCTGGTCTGATGGAGGAGGCAAATTTTCTTAGCCTCGCCTTTTACGGTTATCTAGAGGTGGGTGATGAGGCTGACGCCAATGCGCTGGGTGGAAGACTAATAGAGTCTACGAGGGCAGCGTTTGAAAACCAATACGAAAGATCGATCGCGCTGATGGACCTAGGGGATAGCTGCGTGAACCAGCTCGTTGCCATATGTGCCATACGCGCATACCAGGAAGCAGATGATTCCGCGCAAGCATATCTCATCACAGTAAAGGGAGAATACGCCCTCGTAGACCGGGCCCAGTATTTGCTTCGGACAATCCACTTTGCGCGAGTCAAGGCTAATGTTATTGGCGGATCAGTAGATGAGGCGCTCGTCTCCACGGTCGAAAAGGAAGCTGTGCTGGATAATGGCGAGGACGCCGTCGCTACGTATGAGGTTTTGGCCGAGTCTTTCATTTGGCTTGGAGATTTCAAGCGCGCACGGTACTTCTTCGACAAGGGGGCGGAGATAGCCAGTAAAAGTCCCGAAAGGGACGTCGAGCGGCGCACATCGTCGCTGACATATGAGGTGGCAATCACGTATTTGGAAGGTGATTGGAGCAAGTTGCACGACGCGCTTGATAGACTCGACTCTTTGACAGAACAAAGCTATGGATTTGCCATCTCGGGGTCCGTGAGACCCTTCGCCATTGCGGGACGACTTGTTCCGGGCCGTCTAATAAAAGTGGAGATGGAAACGCATGTTACTCACTAGGGGCGTTGTCCTTCTACTTATTTCTCTATGCATCACATTGATACTGTGGTTGTTGTTTCGGTTTATCTCCACCGGTGCCAAGTTTGCCGACGTTGGAAATGTCATAGTGCTCCTATATATCGGGCTTCCGTTATATGGGGGGATAATCTTGGGAAGGTTGTTTTTCTCACTGGCAAAAAGAACTGATGACTCGGTTTCTTTCCGAAATATGGTTAATGGACTCGCGAGAGGCAAGGACACGTATCTGGCGTTGTTCATCTCACCGCTGGTAGTCTTGTCCATTTATAGTATATCTAGCGAACATATCAACACGCTAACGACGGTGGTACTGTCTCTTGAAAATGGATTCTTCATTCAAAGCATAGTGACTGCGGCGATAGGCGGAAAGCCTCCTCAAGTTAGGCCGTGAACCCATAAAGGGAGAGCGACGTAGGACGGGATGGAGCGATTGTCAGTTAATGGAGGAAAGAGCGCGGCAATCGCCTTCCCAAAAGCGATCTAACTTGTCCCACACGCGCTTACTCTCTTTGACGTTGCCATGGCTCGACCGTAGCCTTTTTCCTGTCATTTCCACCTGACAGTTTTTTGCAATGCTTCCGAGAAGGCCGACGCGCTTAACTGCCATAAGCATCGCAGTCTGTATGCCAGCGTTCGACAACAGCGAAGATGGCATCGAACCTCCCGGTGGTCCCAGCTTCCAAGCACTCCAACAGGTTCTCGGCTAGAGCTGAGCGCAAGATATAGCAGAGGTCTGCTTCATCGCCCCATTCCGCCGTGAACTCGGCCCAGCGAAAACAAAAGGATGGGTCTGCTACCAAAAGCAGCTCAAACATTTTGTCCTGAGTAATCCGTGAAGCTGCCATTGCATAGCCGCGTAATCCAGCGACATCCGCAACTCTGGTAACCTCCGAATGGCCCTTTCCAATTGCCCCGAATATGAAGCGGAATGAGCCGATATGACCGACCGACTTCGAGTGGCACACCGAGCAAGCCTATCTGCATGCTCAGCGGACGGCGCAGTAGGCGGGTCCGCGTCAGCTTCAGCTGCGTCGTCGACGACATCCCTACCGCTACGCCTTCACCGGCTCTCGGTCTCGTCGTCTCCGCCCGCGATATACGCGGCGCCGGCACCCGTCGGTGCCGTCATCCGCTGATCCGTTGCCGGCAGCCCGTCCAGAATCCCGCTAGATTGAGTCCGGTATCTTGGATTTGCAGCTACAAGCGGTCGTTTCGCTTCCGGCCAGTTGCGGCCATTTCTCAACTCCCGCATTTTGGCTTTTTCCAGCGCGAAACTGGCCTTAGGCGCCGAAGGTGTTCCTGGTTTGTGCTCGAAAAGTCGCAGAAAAGGCAGTGTGGAACTCAACGGCGGCTCATTAGTTTTGCGGGTTCAGCTCGTGGAAAAGGTCCGTCGGCCTTCCATGAATGCGGGTTTCCGCATCGCCTACCTCGATTTGGTCGATGACCGCCGGACAGGCGAGGCGGAACCGTATCTCGCCCGAGAGCACATTCGCGCGCATGATTTCGACGAACGCGGCTATCTTTTCATCCGCAGTGAGAAACTTGCGTTTGACGGATGCAGTGGTGCTACGCTTGTGGAGCCCGGGGCGTCTCTATGCGGCAATCTCTCATCGTGAGCCGATGCTATTGTGCAAGTTTCGCAGCACTGCGGGTGGCGATATCGCCCAAGACAGCATGAAGAAGCGTTCCAACTTCCTGTTCGGCGACCCCGGGTGCAATTCCTGATTCGGACAGTTGAACGAGAATTGCCTTGGCGGTGTTGCGCCAGAAGGCGTTCGCGTCCTCCCCGTTCTTGGATTCCAGGACCCGGGCGATCCCTTCGACCAACTTCCGCCGCCGATGCAGCGGAAACGCGCTTATGTTTGAATCACACATCGATCACCTCACCCCTTCAGTCGCGCGAATAAGCATTGGCGGGTGAGAAAATTTGGTTAACAGCGCTTTTGGACAATGGTCAGCAATGGAATAAACCGTCTACCCAACAAGCCAAGAGGTGTGGCGCGTGTTGATGATCGGCGCGTGCTGAACGGCATCTTCTGGGTGCTGCGCTCCGGTGCTCCATGGCGCGACCTGCCTCAGCGCTATGGCCCGCGCACCACCTGTTGCAACCGCTTCGTCCGATGGCGAAAGCAGGTGTGTGGCTGCGCAGTAACGAGTCTATGGCCTAAGGTTTGCGGAGCCTCACGCCGGCGCGGCTGCCGTTCTCCGGGATGAACTCGACGCCGGCGGCCTAGAGGGCGATGCGCAAGGCAGCAACGGTTCGCTCTTGTGTGGGCTCTGTCGGGCCGCGACATTTACTTAATGTCTACTCGAGACAGTCGCCGCGACCATAACTTTTGATAGCAAGTCAGGGTCGCGGGATGCCGAGCCGCTTGAAATACCGAGTTAGGTCCGGGTGCTCGCGATCGTCCTGCCTCAACCGCGTCATCATCGCCGGCGAGCGCCATAACCAAACCGGGAGCGCTTATTCTCCACGGAGCACCGGCATTGTCTGGTTGTGAAGACGGTGCTTGATCACCAGCCGCCTGAGTGTGTCTTCGTTTGCGTTGTAGTCGTGCCTGAACAGATCAATGGCCCTCTGGACCGTGATCGCCTCTGCCCGTGGGATGTAGAGCTGCCGAAGCCGTTCGCCTGTTTCTGGCGCTGTTTTGATAAGGCGCGCATTGGTCATGCGGCCCATCGCGCTTTTCTGTGGCCCGCCGTTTCGCCCGACATCAGGGAACGATATCGCCCCCCATGTATTAGAAACCCATGGACACTATGGAACCTCACGGCCACGGGATGGCGGCTGATATTTTGACATCGGAAGTTGCCAATGCCAGGCAGCGCATCCACCGGACCGAGCTCGCGCTTCAACGCACTGAAGAAATGCTGGCCGAAAATCTCGCGCTGTGCAGCAGGATACGAACTGCGGTCGAGGCCGCAGACCGCTTGGTGAAGATCGATCTCCCCAGCTTTGAAGGACGTCGCGCGGGTTGAACTGGGCCGGCGTTTCATTCGTCGCGATCTTGCGGCACCCTGCCGCAAGAGCCTGCCCTATTGGGATCACAGCGTGAGACGAAGGCGGCACGCGGGGGTCTTCGCGCGAGCCAGTTATCCGATCTCCCGCTCAGAAATTTATACTTAATATTCCGACCTCCTGACGGAACCCATTCGTTGCGGGCGAGTTGCGGCTCATTGGGACGGACTTCCCGAACATGACAACCAGCAACAAAGCAGACCATCAGTCTGTCCCCGAAGCGTTTCGGAAACTGATCGGTTCCGAAGGCTATCGTCATCACGTACAAACGTAGCGTGGCCCTTGGTGGGACCTCGCGGTGCGTGTTTGCATGGCCGTGATTTTCGACGAGATGGAACCTGAGGAGGCTCGCAAGGCGTTCCTGGCTGCTGCAAAAGAGGAGGGGACATCACTCCCCCCAATGACAAGTAGCTAAATTGGTATAAGGTTCTAGGTGTGTCTTACCAACACTGCCTTCGCGAAAGGAGCCCGCTGCCGGTGAGGGAGAGGCGACGGCCCCCCTACAGCGGCTGCACATCCACGAAGAATCCCGCTGCCACCTCTAAACCCGCGAGGGCCTACATCGTTCCCTTAGCTGCGGCTAAAGCGGGGTTGGTCGGCGGGCTCTTGCCGCTCTAAGTTCCCCCTTATGGGTCCTCTCTGGTTCTCTCCACCGGTCTACGTGAAGACGAAACATCCGGGCATTCGCAATGGGGTCAGCCACGTCGCCACGTCGAGGGAGCCGCCGAGGAACTCATGGGGTGGGACACAAAGGGCCCGAAGTGTACGAAGGCGGTCCATCCTGCGTCGACGCGTTCGAGGGCAGGGTGTCCCCCAAGAGGTCCGTGAAGCCTTTGAGGCGGCTGCCAGGGAGGCCAACGTGTATCTCTCCCCTGAGTAGGAGTTGTCGTGGCAACCCATTGGTTCTCCCCTCCGGTGTACGTCAAGACCGACCGACCTGGGGTGACCTACGGGTGCAACAACGTCGAGGGTGCCGCCGAGGAACTCATGAAGTGGACCAAGATGGGACCTAAGTGGAGGAAGGCTGTGCAACTGTGCGCCGACGCCTTTCAGGACCGCGTGACATAATGGCGCCGCTTGAGCAGAAGGCCGCGACCGTCGACGCACCACGCGCCGAAGTGCGCGGCGCACACTGGCTCCGTCCGAAACTGGTCGCTGAGATTGCCTTCACGGAAATGACAAATGAAGGGACGTTACGACATCCGAGCTATCTTGGTCTTCGCGAAGACAAGAAGCCGGAGGCGGTCGTGCTCGAGACGGAACGTCATGCAGCCGATCTCGCCGCGTCTGCGACAACCGCCATCGCGATAAGTAACCGTGATCGCGTCATCTATCCGGAGTCCAACATCACCAAGGGACAGCTCGCCGACCATTACGCAGCGGTCGCGGCGATCATGCTTGCTTGGGTTGGCAGCCGGCCGATCAGTCTGGTTCGATGCCCACAGGGCCGCGCGAAGAAGTGCTTCTTCCAAAAACACGACGCCGGCAGCTTTGGCGACAAAGTCCACCACGTCGGCATCACGGAGAAGGAAGGGCACGAGGAACCATATCTCTATGTCGACGATGCGGATGGACTCATGACTTGCGTCCAGATGGGAACGATCGAGCTGCATGGATGGGGAGCTCGGATCGAGGATGTCGAAAAGGCCGACCGCCTCGTGTTCGACCTCGACCCCGATGAAGGCCTCGATTTTGAGGCCGTCCGCGCCGCTCCTTAAATCGCTGGGACTTACGACTTTCCCGATGTTGACGGGAGGCAAAGGAGTGCACGTCATCGCGCCGCTCACCCCTGGCGCCGAGTGGCCACAGGTGAAGGACTTTGCGTCTCGCCTGGCGCAGGGGGTCGCCCGGAGCGATCCGGCCCATTTCACGGCAGTGTTGCCAAAGGCGCGCCGCAAGGGTCGCATCTTTGTGGACTATCTACGCAATCAGCGCGGGGCGACCGGGATCATGCCTTACAGCGCGAGATCACGTCCGGGCGCTCCTGTCGCGGCACCGATCACGTGGGCGGAGATGAAGACAATAGATGCGCCCTCTCATTTCCACGTGGGCGATGCTCCTGAATTAAATAAACGCGCAGCCTCCAAAGCTCTGGCGGGGTGGGGTCGCGCTGACCAATCCTTGCCCAATCTGTAGCGTTCGACGCGGGAAAAGGCAGTAAAGCCGGGATTTAAAGGGCAACGCGGCGCTCATGGTCTTGCCTGATTGGAACCTGCGGAGATCGGCCTCGTTTGGCTGAAGCCATGGCAAAAATCGATCCGAGGGCCGTCGCCAGTCTTTTGAGGGAATACGCGCAACGGGCGTCTATGCGCGGCGATAATCCCTATCGCACAAAGGCATACTTGCGCGCGGCAGAAAGTCTGACGGCGCTGTCGCAGCCGCTTGATCGGATCATCGCCGCCGGCGCCCTCACCAAGATCCCGGGGATCGGTGATGCGATCGCAGACATCGTGACCAAGCTTTACCAAACCGGCACGCACCCGAGCCTTGAAAAGCTGCGCGAGGATGTTCCAGCGGGCGTGATGGAGCTGTTTGCCATACCCGGGCTTCGTCCCGATCAGATACTGAAGCTTCATCAGGCGCTCGGCGTGAACTCGCTGGCGGAGCTCGAGGCCGCAGCAAGAGAGGACCGCATACGCCCAGTCAAAGGCCTCGGCGCCGCGCTTCAGACAAAGCTGCTGCAGAACCTGGCCATCGTGCGAAGCGGCGAAACGCAACTTCACCTGCACAAGGCCGCCGCCCTTCTCGAACATGCGGTCATATCGGTGAAGCAAGAGCATCCAGAGTTTTCGCGCGTCGAAATTGCAGGTGACTTCCGACGCGGTTGCGAGCTTGTTTCCGACCTCGCCCTGGTAGCGCAGGCCAGAAAGTCGACTGGAATCGAGGATACGACCTCAGGCTTGTCGTCACGGACAGGAAGCACTTTGGCGCGAGCTTGCTCCAAGCAACCGGGTCGGCAGACCATCTTGGCCAACTGAAGACGTTCGCGGCCGTCAAGGGATTCACCCTAAACGCCGACGGGCTTCATCGCGGGAGAAAGCTGATCGCGTCAGCCACAGAAGAAGAAATCTACCAAGCTCTGGACTTGCAGTTTATCGAGCCTGAATTGCGCGAAGGCAGGGACGAGATTGAGCGAGCGGCAAAGCAGAAGCTCCCCGCCCTCATTCGGGATGAAGATCTGCATGGCATCCTGCATTCTCACACGACCGCATCCGATGGCACCGAAACGCTTGAGGCAATGGCTGAAGCCACGCGTAGGCGCGGTTTCGAATACTATGGTGTCGCCGATCATTCGCAGTCCGCTCACTACGCAGGCGGCCTTTCGTTGCAGGAGATTGCTGAACAGCACCGCGAAGCTGACCGGCTGAACAAGGCATACAATGGAAAATTTCGCATACTGAAGGGCATCGAGGCGGACATCCTGGCGGATGGCTCGCTCGATTACCCGAATCATATCTTGGAGCAGTTCGATTTCGTCGTCGCGAGCGTGCACAGCCGCTTCAAGTTGCCGAAGAAAGAGCAGACGGAGCGTATCATTGAGGCTATCGGAAATCCTCGGACGATAATCATCGGGCACATGACCGGTCGCCAGCTGTTGCGGCGGCCCGGTTATGATCTCGACGTCGACAAAGTCCTCAAAGCGTGTGCGAAACACGGCGTCGCTGTCGAAATCAACGCACATCCGTGGCGACTCGACCTCGATTGGCGCTGGCATCAAAAGGCACTCGATCAGGGCTGCATGTTCAGCATCAATCCGGACGCTCATTCGATCCGCGAGCTCGACCACATGCATTGGGGTGTCGAGATGGCGCGCAAGGGCGGTGTCCCTGCGAAGCGGGTCCTGAACGCGATGCGTTTGACGGCCCTCCTTGCGCATCTCGCACGGCGCAGGCAAACGTCCTAACCTGCTTGTGCGCCCGCCCTATCAGCGCAGGAGTCCGTCCTTCTCAAAATCTTCCCAGCCGCGCAAACTGGAGTGCGAGTTCTCATCGGGGCCATAGCCAGCTGAAGCTGCAGTTCCGCGATCGTTTCTTTGGGCGCGCTTCATAGCGGCCTTCCCCGCGGCTCGCCGCCTATTCTCTGCAGCTGTCGCTGCGTCCTGTTCGCGCCAGACCGTAACCAGGTCGCGGTCAAGCACATCCTCCACGTGCTGCGGGTCGAACACGTGAAAGGTGATGCTCCTTGCTCGCCCGCGAAGTTTCACCGTTTTCGTCCCGGCGCTCTGCAAGCGACCATCTTTCAACCAGCGGTGCCGTTCGGCCGTCGAGATCGTCAGAATGTCCTCGATTTCACGGGGGATTACGGGCAGGTCTTCGATATTCTGCAGTGCTTTGGCTACGATCCCGAATACCACCTGCACATCATTCTCGGCGCCCTCAGACAGGCGCAGGGTAAGCACGCGGGACTCGATATTGAGCAATTTCCTGAACTCCGTTGGAAGGCGGGCGCGTATTTCGAGAAAAATACCCCTCGCTCTGACGGACGATCCAAACGTTGCAGCCGGGGTTAAAGGCCACTCTCCAATCAGCTTCGCTGTTGCATTGATTTTTCGGCGCGTGGACATGCCCCTTTATATAGGTCACCGATTGTCGGCAGCGACGAGCCGATCGCAAAGCCAACATGAGTTCTAATCCGCCAGCGGTCTGAACCACGATGCCCTAAAGGGGCAACCACGATTGTTAGCGGGGCCGCTTGCAACTTCGGCTAACAGGAAGCGGCAGAGTTGATCTCAAAGTGCGATATCAGGCGCGTTGCCGCCTGGCGGCTTTTTGGGGGCCACAACCTGACCGTCTGTGATTGGGAGCCACATGGCTAAAGCAGCTGTTCCGCTATTGAGCCTCGACATGCGTTTTCGGGACCCACCCCGTCGGATTCAATCGCGAATCCCGCATCGATCGCGCTTCGCGCAATGAGATCGCCAAGTTGCCAGTCCGTGAGTTCCCAAAAGGGAAGCATTCTCCTCACGGTGTGGCTAACCTCGGATATCGAAATGCTCGGGCTGCCGATGTTGTCGATCAGGTGGCGGACAATCGCTTGGCGAACGTCCGATAAGGTAGGCGTCTGCGCGAGCGCAGGCATCACCGGCCCTATGAATGGAGCCGTGGTTCTGCGGCCACGGCTGTTTTTAAGTCGAACGCGACTGGCACACCGTGAATAATGGATGCTGCCGCCAAGAGCTCCTCCAGCTCGCGGTCGGTGGCCCCGCATGCAGGCATGAGTGTTCGGATGGCGCGGATTGCCTGTGCTATCGAAAGGAAGTGGGCCTTGCCTCTGGAGAGAACATAGGCTTCGGCGGCTCTTTCAACCGTGACTGTGTCAAAAGTGGTGGTCATCGAGAATTCCTCCCTGAACCCTGACCCACACGATTTACGGCACGAATTCGGTAGCTTGCAAGGGTTTGTCTGATCCAGGACAATTAGACGGAGGCTAGGCTGAAGTGACTTTGCTCCTCCTCCCCGTAAGCACCATGCGTGAGTTGTATCACCAATGCGATCGATAATCGTGATCTCGCCGCGCTTGGCGTGAACCAGCCCCCGATATTCAAGCATTTGGAAGGCCGTGGTAACGCCGGGGCGCCGGGCACCAAGCATGGTCGCCAGAAATTCATGCGTCAGGTAGATCTTGTTTCCGTCGGCGCGGTCTTGGACCATCAGTAGCCAGCGGGCCAAGCGCTCCTCGATTTTGGAGTGGCCGTTGACCAGTGCCGTCCGGGACGACTGGATGAGGAACGCGTGGGGCAGCGAAGCAGTGACTCGCGAAGGGATTGGCTCTCTGCAATCGCAGAGCGAAGAGCTTCAACCGGGAGGATCCAGCCATTAGCTGCGACTTGGATATAGGTTTCATTGGGCGACTTGTCCTGGCCGAGAATAACGGCAACTCCTGTCATGCCGTCGTGGCCGACGATGCCGACCTCGCTTTGCCGCCCTCCGGTCATCGTGGCGACCACCGACGCGATGCCCATCTCTGGAAAATACACACGCTCGATCGGATGATATGCGACCTCCAGCTGGTCCTTGATGCCCAGTTCGACGTGATGCAGTGACGGCCTCAAAAGCGCGAAATCCTCCGAGGAGAGGGTTTTCAATACATGGTTGCGAAGAAGGGATTGGGGCATGGCTCTCTCTCCCATGCGGGCAAGAGCACGTACCTCTTACTGTCGGCTGCGTCCGACGCGCTGGCGGCCGATGTGGGAAGCATAGGCTTCAAATGTGCGGTTGGCAAAGAGTCCGTGCCTGGCGAAAGGCTCGGGGAATGTCGGCTTGAGTCCCGTAGGTGGTGGGCGCTTCTTATGACTTATGAGGCCGGTCACGAATGTCCGGAACCGGCCTAAGCAGATCGGCAGGTTTCGAGCATCGAGTTGGCAAAAGCAGTCGTTCAGCTCACGTGATGAGTTTCGGGCGCCGTCGCCTTGCGCTTACCGACATTGTGCTTCACCCGTTCCGGCCCTCTTCTTAAGCGCAGTAACTTTGAAACAAATCCTGCCGGCAGGCGTTCCAGCATGGCGGGCGGCGTTGCCGGAGGACCCAATGCCCGACGAATACAATGACATCGTCATCCCCCAAGACCACGATGCATCGCCACTTCGGGAGGAGGAGTATTTCGTCCTCTGCCCGGCGTGCGGCCAAGCGTTCGACATCAGGTGTATGGCAGAGGCGCTTCATCACAACGAGCTAGGCCACGAGCCATACAACCTCGACTCGTAGTCGGCAGTGATCGACGACCGTCGATGAGCGTTTGGAGATCTCCCTTCAGGCCTCTATACGAGCCGGGTCGAGACCAGCACCGAGGGTAAGCTCTCGCTCATCTGGCCGGTCGCGTTGCCGACCGATCGGCCTGACGAATCCCTGTCGCGAGGGCGGATCTTCGCCGGCACGCTATGTCTTGACGATACCTTGCGGGCTTTCAGCAGCGACTTGATGCCGTTGTGGTCGTCGTCGATGCGGCCGCGGCCGACCGAAAGCTTCGACAATGTATGCACCGCATGCGACAGTTGTTGTTCATCCAGGGCGACGGCGCCTACTCCACCGCAACCATGTCGCCCAGTTCTGTCACGACGCTCCGAAGCAGACCTGTTGCCGGCATCGGGTGCCGGGACCAACATGTGATCTCCATAATGCGTAAGAGCCGAAGGCCGATCGCCGGCAACAAGGCGCTCATTGCAGAGAAAGGTTAACGATCGATCGGATGCCCGCGTTGCCTTCACGCGCAATGTTGCTGGGCGCCTCCTTCGACAGCGCGCACATGCGACACGTCCTGGCCGCGCGCGCCGCCTGTTGCCGAGAGCGACGATCGCGAATGCGCGAACGGCTGGACGGCAGGTGAAGCGGGGTCGCGATAGGCGCACATCGGACTTGCTTCACCGGTAGTCCGAAGACGCCAGCGACGCTATCTGACCGAAAGCAAACAGAAGCGAGGCGTGCCGCGCTGAAGCACAAGCAAGCGCAAAGGTTCCTGGAGTGATGCTCGGCTGGCGGCAATTTGATCGCCAGCCGAGTGATTTTGGCCGGTGGTCGGGGGAGTCAGCCAGCCACCGCTAGTGATTCCAACCTGAGCCGATGTGCCAATCAGCAACCTTCACCGGTCTTTTTCACCTGGCCCGGCGCGGCGGTCTTGGCTGTCGTGTCCTGCTGACCTGGCGCAGCCTGCTGAGCGCTGCCAGTCTGCTGGCCGGGCGCGCAGTCTCTGGCCGAGTTCGAATTTGTGGTGCCGCTGGTGGTGGTCGTGTCGGTGCCTTGATCGCCGGACATGTTGGTGCCGCTGCTCGTCGTGCCGGTGCCCTGATCCGTCGTGCTGGGCATGGTTGTCGTGGTCGAGGTGCCGCTCGTCGAGGTGCCGCTCGAAGTTCCACTGGTCGTCTGGGCAACGAAAAGCCCGGCCGACACCGCCAGCACGGCCGAAGCCAAAAGGATGCGTTTCATCTTCTTTCTCCTTTCTGAATGCGCGGGATGCGCCTGGCAAATCGAACAGGCAGACAGAAGGAGTGTTCTCCGATGAAGTTCAACTTTTGTAACTCTGGTAGTAGGTCAGCCTTAGGATGGCTGGCGTATATTAGAAGCCTCTTGAAGAAGACGCTGCCCGCACCAGAATCCATGGCATGGCTCGGGGAATAGACATTGGTGACCAGGTGGCCATTACGGCCAGGGTTCGAAAGCGGATAACAGAGGACCGCGTTAGCGTCTCGATCCCAGGTTACGACTTTCCACATTCTATCATCAACCACACCAAGGTGAACCGAGGCCAGCAAATCGACCTGAAAGGGGAGGTCACGCGCATCGACGAGGACACCGTGACGATCGACCTCGGGCCGCTGGTCACGGTCGACCGTGACAAGGTCCGGCTAATGGAGAAATATCGGCCGCCAAACCGACGAAAGGCACTTGTCGTTGCCCCGGATTAGAACCGACAACATCGCGACGGGCTATGAGGGCAGGCCGCATGACGGGCCGGTAGAGGACGAGTCGAAGCACTTGGTCTACTGCCCAGTCTGCGGCCAAACGTTCGACGCGCGCGATCTTGGACAGGTGTTCCACCACGCTGAGCCGCAGCACGAGCCGCTTCCGGTCGAGCAATAGTCCAGCTAGCTGAGCTCCGGCGGCAGACCGACGTTGAGACCCTTCAGCGCGCCAGCGACGTACGTTGGATGAGAAAAGGGGTGCTGCGTGCACCGCGCCTTCCCCGCGCGCCGATGCTCCACCTGGACCGCAAAAAAGTCCCGCCGCGCTGCCAGAACGGCGGGACCGATCAAACGCTTTGCACCAGGCGGGGGGATGCGGGGGGTGGGCTTGCCAAGTGAGCGCGGACCGTAACCAACCCTAAGCGCCACAGCGGCAACGCGTCCACCAACCGCCGCGACAGGACGATTGAGCCGCCGGCAGGTCAGGTCATCCCGGGTCGCTATCGCTCGCAACCAGACGGTAGCGGAAATTGTTGCGGATGTGGTCGTTGAAATAGCGGCCCTTGGCGAACGCGGCCCGGAACGCGGCAAAGGTTTCCGGCGGTACCCCCTCAAACTCGTACCGTTTACCGCTGGCGACGAACCACACCGAGAGGGTCCTTCTATCCAGATCATATTCCATCTTGCGGATCGAAGTAGATGGCATGAGCACCACAGGCCGAGGCCCGCGCCCTTGCAGGGAGCGCGGGCCGATCGGGATACCGATCTGCAGCAATACCTGGAGGGGAGGGTTCGCTGCGTGCACCGAACTTTCGCGGCGGTCCCGTGTTCCCAATCGAGATACACAAAAAGCTGGCTGCACCTTTCGGCATCACGCGGACGTTGGATTTCTGAGAAAGCGCGAGCGTCAATACTAACTTCTGGTGATGGAATTTTCCCGTGAGATAGGCACGCTCCACGGCGAAAGGAGTGCCCCGCCATGACCGTCCTCGCCTACAACCTTGCCAATGACATCGAAGGATTGTGGAGGGTCGTCTTCGTGCCGGACGAACTGCATCTGTATGTGGAATTCAGCGAGCCAGACGCCGACACAAACCCGGCTGATTGGATGAGCGTTGATGATTTCCTTGCATGGCGGCCGAAAGGCGCACTCCACGAGCGAGCGCGCGACAGCTTGGTTTCGCTCATTTGCAAGGCGCTGACAGGGCGATGAGACAAGGGAAACCCGCACCGAGATCCAGTGCGAGCGCCGCGAGTGGGCCTAGGGCCCTACAAGCCAGTGCCACCCCGCCGCCGGCAAACCGCGGCGGGCGAGTGCCTCGGGGACACGATGGTAGATTGCTAATGCGTTCGCGCGTGTGGCCTTAAGTCGCAAACTATTGGCTTCAGAAGCAGGGCGTAGGGCTTCATTGATGGTGCTACCAACACCATATGGTGACCCATAGCCCTCCAAAACGAGAGAAGCTCGTCCCGACGGGTCGCACTGCGGCCGTCAGCTGGTAACTGCTACGAACTAGGAAACCATCATGCCTGAAAATATCAGACCAACTTCGAGAGATGTCCCCCTCATTCAGCTAGGCCTCTATCAGTGCCGCTTCCCGGTGAGCGAAGACGCTTCTGTACCCGGCGGTTATCGTTTTTGTGCTGGGCCAACTTCGCCGGATCGCGTCTACTGCGATCACCACCACCACATTGTGACCGCCGTGGACCCTCGTCGAGCCCGTTCGGGTCTTCACCTCGCTCAACGACGCGCCGCGTAAGCCTGGCTGGCGGCGGCCTCCCGGCCAGGCGCTATGCGCTCCAAGGCCGCCTTGGCTACGACCTTTCCGTCGGCTCGGTCTGGCCCATCCTCCCTTATGCCGTCTTCGCCGATGTATCCCCCGTCGCCCGATTGAGAACGACGACTTCTCGCCGAGCCCTTCAGCTCGCTACTCGCACAAACGCGTCGGCTCCAAAGGTTTGTCTGTCAGCACATCTTCAATGTGCCCGCGCCTGAAGCCCCAACATCTTCTGCGACCTAACCGCGTACCTGGCACCGCCGACAGGTTGCTGCGGCGGATTTTCGCTTTCGCAGGTGAACAATGCCTATCAACCTTGTCATCGCACCTGGTCGCACGTAGAGGCCGTTCGAATTCTCATCGCTCGGCGCGATGTTTGGTCCGTCTGCCCAGAAGAGCGGAGCAAGCCATTGACACCCACGAAGTTGCTGATTGGGCAGATCGCTGTCGTATTCGCAATTGTCATTCTTGGCGTGTGGACTGCAACCCAATGGTGCGCCTACATGCTCTCATATCAGCCGCCACTCGGCGCGCCATGGTTTGTGACAGTCGGCTGGCCGATCTACCAGCCGTGGAAACTGTTCGAATGGTGGTTCCAATTTGACGCCTATGCGCCTGAAGTCTTCGACAAGGCTGGCATACTTGCCGGAGCCAGCGGGTTCCTGGGCTGTGCCGCCGCGATAGCTGGGTCCCTCTGGCGCGCACGGCAGCGGGGGTTGGTCACCACCTATGGGTCCTCACGATGGGCCATGAAGCTGGAGATCGAGAAGGCGGGGCTGTTTCAGCCGGCCGGCGTTTTCCTTGGCGGACTGAATTATCGCTATCTGCGCCATGACGGACCGGAACACGTCATGGCCTTTGCGCCGACACGTTCGGGCAAGGGCGTCGGACTCGTTGTTCCAACCCTTCTTTCCTGGACCGGCTCGGCCGTTATTCACGACATCAAAGGCGAGAACTGGCAGCTGACCTCTGGCTGGAGGTCGAAGTTCTCGTACTGCCTTTTGTTCAATCCTACCGATCCGAGATCGGCGCACTACAACCCGCTGCTGGAAGTGCGCAAAGGTCCGGATGAGGTCCGGGACGTTCAGAACATCGCAGACATTCTCGTCGATCCGGAAGGCGCGCTGGAGCGGCGGAACCATTGGGAGAAGACCAGTCATTCACTCCTAGTTGGCGCCATCTTGCACGTGCTCTACGCCGAAGAGGAAAAGACACTCGCCCGTGTCGCCACCTTCCTGTCGGACCCGCAACGCTCATTCGCTGCGACACTGCAGCGGATGATGACCACAAACCACCTCGGCACGGTGGACAAGCCCCAGGTCCATCCGGTCGTGGCCTCGGCGGCTCGTGAGGTGCTGAACAAGTCAGAGAACGAGCGCTCAGGCGTTCTCTCGACCGCCATGTCGTTTCTCGGGCTCTATCGTGATCCAACGGTGGCCGCGGCAACATCGGCCTGCGACTGGCGCATTGCCGACCTTGTGGATGCCGAGCGACCGATGTCGCTGTATCTGGTCGTGCCGCCGTCGGATATCTCGCGCACTAAGCCCCTGGTGCGATTGGTGCTCAATCAAATCGGCCGGCGGCTGACCGAGCGCCTGGAGGGCGATCCAAAGAAGAGCCGCAAGCATCAGCTCCTGATGATGCTGGATGAATTTCCGGCGCTCGGTCGGCTCGATTTCTTCGAGACCGCGCTGGCCTTCATGGCGGGTTACGGCATCCGCGCCTATCTCATCGCGCAATCGTTGAACCAAATCTCCAAGGCCTATGGCGAGAACAACGCCATTCTCGACAATTGCCATGTGCGGATTGCCTTTTCCTCAAATGACGAGCGCACGGCCAAACGCATCTCGGACGCGCTCGGTACCGCGACGGAACTCAGATCGATGCGCAACTATGCCGGCCATCGGTTGGCGCCCTGGTTGTCCCACGTCATGGTAAGCCGCCAAGAGACTGCTCGCCCCCTGCTGACGCCGGGTGAGGTGATGCAGTTGCCGCAGGCTGACGAACTAATCCTGGTTTCGGGATTGCCGCCGATTCGCGCCAAGAAGTTGCGTTATTACCAGGATCCGAATTTCACGGAGCGAGTGCTGCCTTCGCCGGTGCTGCGCGACGGTGCCTACGCGGATCGGCCCACGTCGCGCCCGGACGATTGGAGCGGACAGGTGCGCGGCGTGGATCGGCGTCTTGCTGGCGACGACGACAGTGCCGGCGCGGCAATCGAAGACGGAGGTGTCCAGCAGCAGCGCCATCCGGGCCTGCCCGAAGAACGGACCCTCGTCGCCCAGGAGCCCGATCATGGCGATCTGTTCACGCCCGCAGACGATGACTGCGAGACGCTCGCCGACAAGCGCGTCATGGATCGGATTTCCACCGCAGCACGTGCGTACGGCCTCAATGAGGGAATGGGCGACGACAAGGACATCGTGCCCGGCTTCTGAACGGCGCGCCATACGCGGGCGCATCTCAGCGTAGATAACGGCCGTAAGCGATTTCGAGGATCTCGACGATGCTCGTTCCCGTCGCCGGTGCATCAGCGCCGGTCAGAGGGAACAAGCAGCATGAAGCCCCACCGCATTCGTCACCAGTTTTTGCTTGGACCCGAGTTGAGCGAGAAGCTGGAGAACCTCAGCCGCAATCCATCGACCACCAAATCGGCCATTGTGGCGCACGCGGTCGAGGCCTTTATCGAGCGGCGTGGGGAGAATGAACTCGACCACCGCTACGGCAAGAGGCTCGACCGTCTTTCCCGTGACCTCGGACATGTCAGGCGCGATGTCGAGATGATCCTGGAGAGCCTGGCGCTCTTCATCCGCTTTTCGATCACGCTTCATGCTCACACGCCGGTGCCGGACAAGGCGACGCAAGCGATTGCCCAGGAGCGCTTCGAGAAGTTCGTCGAACAAGTCGGCCGCCAAATCGCTTCCGGGAAACGGTCACTTGGCACCGACGATCGCAGGGGAGGGGAAGGATGAGTTCTCATCCGGAAGCCGACCATCGCCGCCGCGCCATGCTGCGCACCGCCATGGGTCCGGCGATCACCGAAGCCCTTGCCGATCCGACCGTCATTGAGGTGATGGTCAATCCCGACGGTGCGCTGCGGCTCGACCGGTTGGGTGAAGGCCGGGTCGACACCGGCGTGCACATGCATCCTTCTGAGGCCGAACGCATCATCCGCCTGGTCGCCTCCCACGTGCGCGCCGAGGCGCATGCGGACAATCCGATTGTCAGCGCCGAATTGCCATCGGGCGAGCGCTTCGAGGGTCTGCTGCCGCCTGTCGTGCTGGGGCCATGCTTCGCCATCCGAAAGCCTGTGGCGAAACTCTACACGTTGGCCGACTATGTCGCCGATCGGGTCATGCTGCCGCTGCAGGCCGATGCGCTGAAGAAGGCGGTCCGCGAGCGGCGCAACATCCTGGTCGCCGGCGGCACGTCGTCGGGCAAGACAACACTTGCCAATGCGCTGCTGGCACAAGCCGCCGATTGCGACGAGCGGGTGATCCTGATCGAGGACACGCGCGAACTGCAATGCGCGGCGAAGGATTGCGTTGCCTTGAGGACGAGGCGGGGGTCGGTCACGCTCGCCGATCTCGTGCGCTCGACCCTGCGGCTCAGACCCGACCGCATCATCGTGGGCGAAGTCAGGGGCGCGGAAGCCCTGGACATGCTGAAGGCATGGAACACCGGGCATCCCGGCGGCATCGCGACGGTTCACGCCAATTCGGCGCGCTCCGCTCTCTACCGTATCGAGCAGCTCGCCCAGGAAGCCGTCGTCACCGTTCCCCGCCGCCTCATCGCTGATGCGGTAGATCTGATCGTCTTCATCGCTGGGCGCGGATCCTCGCGCCGCATTGACGCGATCGCGGAGGTCACCGGTCTCGACAGCAGCGGTGATTACGCCGTCACCCCGCTCACGCTTCCGCAACTCCAGCAGTTTTGAAAGGTCACCTCATGCTCAAGAAGCTTCGCTTCCTTTCGTCCACCGCGCTCGCGTTTCTTCTCACCGTCCCGGCCCACGCAGCGGGCTCCGGCATGCCTTGGGAACAGCCGCTGCAGCAGATCCTTGAGTCGGTGCAGGGACCGGTCGCCAAGATCGTCGCGGTGATCATCATCATCACCACCGGCCTGACCCTTGCTTTCGGTGACACAGCAGGCGGTTTTCGCCGGCTGATCCAGATTGTCTTCGGCCTGTCGATCGCCTTCGCGGCATCGAGCTTCTTTCTCTCCTTCTTCTCCTTCGGCGGCGGGGCACTCGTTTGATGGCCACCGGAGAGCAGCATATCGAGGGTTTCGAAGTCCCCGTTCACAGGGCATTGACTGAGCCGATCCTGCTGGGCGGCGCGCCGCGAGCGGTGGCGATCCTCAACGGCACGGTGGCCGCCGCCATCGGACTTGGCCTGCAGCAGTGGATCGCCGGACTGGCGCTCTGGATCGCCGGCCACACGCTCGCGGTCTTTGCCGCTCGCCGCGATCCGGACTTCGCCAGCGTGCTTGTCCGTCATCTTCGCCTGAAAGGGTGGCTTGCATGCTGAACCTTTCGGAGTATCGCGGCAAAGCCGATCGGCTGGCCGATCATCTGCCCTGGGCCGCTTTGGTGGCGCCCGGCATCGTGCTCAATAGAGACGGTAGCTTCCAGCGAACCTTCCGGTTCCGTGGCCCCGACCTTGAAAGCGCGACCGAAGCCGAATTGGTCGGCATCTGCGCACGAGCCAACAATGCGCTACGAAGGTTGGGCTCCGGATGGGGGTTGTTTTTCGAGGCCGAGCGCGTTGAAGCGCTGGGCTATCCGAGCTCGGCTTTTCCCGATGCTGCCTCATGGCTGGTCGATGAGGAACGGCGCGCGGCCTTCGAGGGCAAGGTCGCGCACTTCGAGAGTCGCTATCATCTGACCTTGGTCTTCATGCCGGCGCCAGATGGCCAGGCGCGGGCGGAAAGCGCTCTGGTCGACTCGCATCACTCGGGAGGGGCTAGAGACTGGCGCCAGGAGCTGGCGTGGTTTCGCGACGGGACCGACCGCGTCCTGGATTTGCTGTCCGGCTTCATGCCGGAAGTGCGCGCCCTCGATGATGCCGAGACGCTAACCTATCTGCACGGCACAATCTCGACCTACCGCCATCCGGTCGCCATGCCGGAAACGCCAATGTATCTCGACGGTGTTCTGGTTGACGCGCCGCTTACCGGCGGCCTGGAGCCGATGCTGGGTGAGCAGCATCTGTGCACCCTCACCATCCTTGGTTTCCCGAACGTCACCCGGCCAGGGATCCTCGACGCGCTCAACCATCAGGATTTCGCCTACCGCTGGATGACGCGCTTCATCCCGCTCGACAAGACGGAAGCCACAAAGACACTGACCCGGTTGCGCCGTCAGTGGTTTGCCAAGCGCAAATCGGTCGCAGCCATCCTGCGCGAGGTCGTGACCAACGAACCCGTCCCTCTCGTCGATAGTGACGCCGACAACAAGGCGCTCGATGCGGATGCCGCCCTTCAGGCATTGGGCGGCGATCACGTCGGCTTCGGCTATCTCACCACAACGGTGACGGTATGGGACCAGGACCGGCAGACCGCCGCGGAAAAGCTCCGAGCGGTTGAGCGCATAGTCAATGGGCTCGGCTTCACCACGATCCGTGAAAGCATCAATGCGGTCGAGGCGTGGCTCGGCTCGTTGCCCGGTCATGTCTACGCTAACGTTCGCCAGCCGCTCGTTCACACGCTGAATCTTGCCCATGTCATGCCGCTGTCGTCGGCGTGGGCCGGTCCGGTGGATAACGAGCATCTCACCAACGTGACTGGGACCGAATCCCCGCCGCTTTTCTTCGCAGAGACCAACGGGTCGACACCGTTTCGGCTTTCCACCCACGTCGGCGATGTCGGCCACATGCTGGTCGTTGGTCCGACCGGTGCCGGCAAGTCGGTTCTGCTTGCGCTAGTCGCTCTGCAGTTTCGACGCTATGCCGGGGCGCAGGTCTATGTCTTCGACAACGGCAATTCGGCTCGTGCGGCAACACTGGCCATGGGCGGAGAACACCACGCTCTGGGCGCGGATGGTGCGCTTGCCTTCCAGCCACTGAGCAATATCGGCGACCAGGCTACTCGCAGCTGGGCGGCGGAATGGATCGCCGGCCTCGTTGCCCATGAGAATGTCACCGTTACGCCGGAGGTAAAGGAGGCGATCTGGTCGGCACTCATCAGCCTTGCCACTGCGCCGGTGCGGGAACGCACGCTGACGGGCCTGTCGGTTCTGCTTCAGTCCAATGGACTCAAGGCCGCGTTGATGCCCTACACGCTCGACGGTCCCTTCGGCCGGCTGCTCGATGCCGATGAAGATCGGCTGGCTTTGTCGGATGTGCAGTGTTTCGAGACCGAAGAGCTGATGCACCAGGAAGGCGCCGCGCTGCCGGTGCTCACCTATCTCTTCCATCGCCTCGAGGAGCGGCTCGACGGCCGGCCAACACTGCTCATGCTCGACGAGGCCTGGGTCTATCTCGACAACCCGCTCTTTGCCGCCCGCATCCGCGAATGGCTGAAGGTGCTGCGAAAGAAGAACGTCTCCGTCATTTTCGCCACGCAGTCACTTGCAGACATCGCTGGCTCTTCCATCGCGCCGGCGATCATCGAGAGCTGCCCACAGCGCATTTTTCTCCCCAATGACCGTGCCGTGGAACCGCAGGTGCGGGCAGCCTATGAGTGCTTCGGCCTGAACGAGCGGCAAATCGAATTGGTCGCCCGTGCCACACCGAAGCGCCAGTATTATCTGCAGTCGCGCCGCGGCAACCGCCTCTTCGAGCTCGGGCTCGGCCCGATCGCTCTTGCGCTCTGCGGCGCCTCTGATCCGGCCACGCAAGCTTTGATCGACAGCGTCCTGTCAGAGCACGGGCAGGACAGCTTTGCTTCCCGGTTCCTGAGTGCGCGCGGCCTCGATTGGGCTGCCGAGCTTCTCCAGCAATTCCCTCAACCAGACAAGGAGCAATCGTCATGATGCGGCGCCGCCTTCTCACCAGCCTGATCACCGTTTCCCTGATCGCAAAACCAATGGCCGACTACGTCCAGCCGGCCCACGCCCTAATCGTGTTCGATCCGTCGAATTATGCGCAGAACGTGCTGACAGCGGCACGTTCCCTGGAGCAGATAAACAACCAGATCCAGTCGCTTCAGAACCAGGCGACGATGCTGCAGAACATGGCGCGCAACCTTCAGCGCCTGGATTTTTCTTCCGTCGGCCAGCTCACAGGTTCGCTCCAACGGATCGACGGCCTGATGACCCAGGCCAGCGGCCTGAGCTTCGATCTCGACAAGCTTCAGAACCAGTGGCGTGTGCAATATCCGGAAAGCTACGACGCCACAATCAAGGTCAGCGATGTGGCGAGCGCCGCGCGCGAGCGCTGGCAAAACGCCATGCAGGCGTTCCGCCAAACCATGAGCGCGCAGTCGCAGATCGTGGAGAACGTGCGGGCCGACGGCGACCTGCTTACCGATCTCGTCAACCGCAGTCAGGGCGCGGCAGGTGCCCTTGAGGCAAGCCAGGCCACCAATCAGCTGATCGCGCTTTCGACCAAGCAGCAGATTCAGATCCAGACGCTGCTCGCGACCCAGTTCCGGGCTGAAGCCGAAGATGCTGCCCGCAAGGCGCAGTCCGAGGAAGCCGCCCGCGAGACGACGAAGCGTTTCCTGGGCACCGGAACGGCCTATCCCGCCAACTGATCAGCAGTTCTTCAAGACAACGAGGAAGGCGGCGACATGAACGACCTCGGCGTCATTGATCGCTTCATGGAAACTTTTACCCGCTATATTGATAGCGGGTTCGGTCTGCTTTCGGGCGACGTCGCCTTTCTCACCACCATCCTGATCGGCATCGACATCACGCTGGCAGGCCTGGTCGGGGCGTTCGGCGGCGAGCCCAATGTTCTTGGCCGGCTTGTCCGAAAAGTGCTCTATGTCGGCGCCTTCGCCTTCATCCTGAACAATTTTAAGAACCTCGCCGACATCATCTACCATTCCTTTGCCGGGCTCGGCATCAACGCATCGGCCGGCAATCTGTCCGCCGACAGTCTCCTGCGGCCAGGCCGCATTGCCGCGGCCGGCTTCGAGGGCGCCTGGCCGCTGCTCAATCAAGCGAGCCAGCTAGTCGGCTTCCCCGAGATCTTCGGCAACGCGCTGACCATCTTCGTGCTGCTCCTCGCCTGGTTCCTGGTCCTCATCGCCTTCTTCATTCTTTCAATTCAGCTCTTCATCACCATCCTGGAGTTCAAACTCACCACATTGGCCGGTTTTGTTCTGGTGCCCTTCGCGCTCTGGAACCGCTCGGCGTTTCTGGCGGAGCGCGTGCTCGGCAATGTGATCTCGTCGGGCATTAAGGTGATGGTGCTTGCTGTCATCGTCGGCATCGGCTCCACGCTCTTCGGCGAGTTCGCTTCCGCGCTGCAAGGCAAGGAGCCGGATTTGGCCGCGGCCATGTCTCAGGTGCTGGGTGCGCTGGCGCTGCTTGGGCTCGGCGTTTTCGGTCCAGGGATCGCCTCGGGTCTTGTTTCCGGCGCGCCGCAGCTGGGCGCCGGCGCCGCACTCGGAACCACCGCGGCGGCCGCCGGATCAACACTCGTTGCCGGAGGTGCGGCGCTTGCCGGCGCGCGCATGGCAGCCGGCGGCGGTCTCGCCGCCGTTCGAGCCGGCACGGCCATGGGATCGGCTGCTTCCACAGCTTGGCAGATGGGGCGTGCAACATCGCCCGAGTCCGGGCTCTCCGGCGTAGCTGCTGGACTGCAGGGCGTTGCCGGCGCAGCTGGCGGCGCCGCGATGCGGGGAATGCGATCTGCAAAAGAACCATTCCGGCGCAGCGCCGATGCCGGCCGCGATGCCGCCTGGGCCGCGACGGGCGGCACGCCGACCGCATCAATCATCGGAAACCCTGCCGCGTCAGGTGCCAATGCCGCGCCGGCGTGGGCGAGGCGCTTGCGTTCCGAACAGACCGCGCGCGCCCATCGCCACGCCGCCACGCAGGCCGTCCGCGATGGCGATCGGGGTGGAAGCGGCGCCAACCCCTCTCTCAACGATAAGGAAGACTAGATGCTCTTCAAGCGACCTGTTCAGCGTTACGGGAAGACGCCCCACCCCGTCACACCATACCAGAAGGCCGCCCAACTTTGGGACGAGCGCATCGGCACTGCGCGCGTGCAGGCAAGGAACTGGCGCCTGATGGCCTTTGGCTGCCTCGCTCTGGCCACCGGGCTCTCTGGTGGACTCTTGTGGCAGTCGATGCAGGGCCGCGTCGTGCCCTATGTCGTCGAGGTTGATCGTTTCGGCGAGGCGCGCGCCGTCGCTCCAGCAATCCGGGACTACGAGCCCACCGATGCCCAGATCGCCTGGCATCTCGGCCGCTTCATCCAGAATGTCCGCTCTGTTTCCACCGATGCGGTGCTGGTGCGGCAGAATTGGCTCTCGGCCTACGACTTTGCCACCGACCGTGGAGCCCTCTTTCTCAACGAGTACGCTAAGGCCAACGACCCGTTCGGCAAGATCGGCACGCGCAGCGTCTCGGTGCAGGTGACGAGCGTGGTTCGAGCATCCGACAGCTCCTATCAAGTCAAATGGACCGAGCAGGTCTTTGAGCGCAGCAGCCTCGCCAGCACAACGCGTTGGACCGGGATCCTCACCATTGTGATCCGGCCGCCGAACAATACCGATCAGCTGCGCAAAAACCCGCTCGGCCTCTTCATCAACGCGATCGACTGGTCGCGCGAGCTCGACAGTGCCGCGCAAACTTCCGTTCCCCCAAAGGAGCCTGCGAATGATAAATAAACTCTCGTCGCTCCGCACTGCGCTAATCCTGTCTGCGTCGGCTGCGGTCATTTCCGCCTGTGCCTCGAAGCCGGTGCCGCCAGCTCAGATTTCCTATGATGCTGCCAAGTTCGAACCGGCGGCAATCGAGAAGGCGCCGGAGAAGCCCGTCAAGGTCGTGGAAGTGCCGAAACCGCTGCCGCTGCCCGGCCAGTTGCAGCCCGAGCCGAGCAGGGCTGCTGAAGACAAGCGCTCGCCTGAAGAACGTGTCGCCGATGCCAACAAGGCGGCGACGCAGCAACCCACCAAATATGGCTATGTGAATGCGGTGCAGGTTTACCCCTTTGCCGAAGGCGCGCTCTACCAGCTCTATGCCGCACCGGAGCGCGTCAGCGATATCGCTCTGCAATCAGGGGAGAAACTCCAATCCGTGTCGGCCGGCGACACAGTGCGCTGGGTAATTGGCGACACCGTCAGTGGCTCCGGCGATGACCAGCGCACCCATGTGCTGGTGAAGCCCTTCGCGCCAGGACTTGCCACCAATTTGGTGATCACCACGGACCGGCGAAGCTATCACCTGCAGCTTCAAAGCACGGATAAGACCGCCATGGCGGCAATCTCCTGGACCTACAGCGAGGACCAGATCATCGCGCTACGCCGGCGCAATGCGCAGGCCGAGGCTGCTATGCCAGTGGCGTCGAATGTGGCTCTCGAAAATATTCGCTTCCGCTATTCGATTACCGGGGACATGCCGCCCTGGAGGCCCACGCGCGCGTTCGATGATGGCAGCAAAGTCTACATCGAGTTTCCGCGCCGCATCGATCAGGGCGAGGCCCCGCCGCTCTTCATCGTCGGTGCTGACGGGGACAACCAGCTCGTCAACTACCGCATACGCGGCAACTATTACATTGTCGATCGCCTCTTCGCCGCGGCCGAACTGCGCCTCGGCGCCAAGCAGCAACAGGTGGTGCGCATCACGAGGACCGACGGCAGGCAAGCGCCGCTGCGGAAATTGCTCTTTTCGCGTTCCAGCAGGTGAGGGACGGCCCATGACGGATACTTCCCGCTCCGATGCTTCACCGAAACTCGATCCAGAACAGCTGCAGCTGCGGGCCTCGCCTCGCCGCGCTGTGCGCTTCAAGCGCGGCATTATTGTCGCCATTGCTGCTGTTGGTTCCGGGACCGTTCTAGGCGTCACCATGATGGCGCTGCAGGGACCGGCGCTGCGCATCAAAGAGCAGGCTGAAGAGCTTTACAACACTGAGCGGAAGCCAACCGCGGAGGCAATTGAAAGGCTGCCTAAGGACTATTCCGGGATCAAGCCCAAGCCTCCGGTGCTTGGACCACGGCTGCCCGGCGACCTCGGCCGCCCCATCCTTGAGCACCAACGCCAGCTGGGCATCGCGCCGGGCCAGGAGGTTTCGGCGGAGGAGCAGCGCCTTGCACAGCAGGCGATCGAGGCGCGCGAATCGCAAGTCTTCTTCCGGATCGAAAATCGACCCCGGCAAGCAGATGCCGCCGGCAACGGGCAGGGCGGGCGTCCACCCTTTGAGGCAACGGCTCCACAATCCGATGCCGCACGCGATTCAGCTTCCGTTGCACCGGCCGAGGGCGACCAAAACAATCAACAGCGCAAGCTCGATTTTGTCAGCCAGCGGAACACAAGTGGAATCTACAATCTGCATGCACTGCAGACGCCGGCTTCGCCCTATCAGCTGATGGCCGGCAGCGTCATCGCAGCGAGCCTGATCACTGGCATCAATTCCGACTTGCCCGGCCTCGTCGTCGCACAGGTCACCGAGAATGTGCACGACACAGTCACCGGCAGCACCTTGCTCATTCCGCAAGGCTCTCGCCTGATTGGCACCTATGACAGCGTTGTTGCCTTTGGACAAAGGCGCGCGCTGCTGGTCTGGCAACGGATACTGCTGCCCGACGGCTCTTCGATCGAAATCGACAATCTGCCGGCGACGGACACCGCCGGCTATGCCGGGCTTGAGGACAAGGTGGATTTCCACACCTGGCAGCTGATCAAAGGCGTTGCGCTGGCCACGTTGCTAGGGGTCGGCACGGAGCTGAGCCTCGGGGAAGAGGAAAGCGACCTGGTCAAAGCAATCCGCGAATCCGCTCAGCAGAACGTCAGTCGAGCTGGCCAGCGCATCACCGAGAAGAACCTCAATATTCAGCCCACGATCACCGTCCGCCCTGGTTGGCCACTGCGCGTCATCGTGCACAAGGATCTTGTGCTACTGCCGTACCCGAATTGACTGGAGTCATCATGACCAATCTGAAACTCGGCAAACTTCCGGATCGGACACCTTCGAAGATCACCATAAGCGTAAGTGCAGACCTGAACCAAGCACTGAAGGACTATGCGGCGCTTTATCGTCAGACCTATGGCGAGTCCGAATCGGTAGCGGAACTGATCCCGTTCATGCTGGCGGAGTTCCTGGAAAGCGATCGAGCGTTTGCCAAGGCCAGAAAGGAAGGGCTCCCTGTCGTCGACATGTCAGAGAAATCGCGGCGGCAGGCAATTTCAGGGTCCGAATAAGTGACAGCGACCAGTGAATCCGAGGGGGCACCTTTCTAGGCGGGCAAATGCATTGAAGCAATTTGCCGGCGGCAAGCCGAAACATAGGGCACAATAGACGAGCTGATCTGCCCCGAACCAATGCCGGCTCTGCGCCCAATCTCGGTCATAGCAGGGTGGCTTTGCCGCCCCCGAAAGCGGACCTCTGTGTGCCCTTGGCTCCGCCCGACCACAGGGAGAACGTTCTGTTTGCCTTTGGAATCTCGTCAGCCGCCCGCGCGCGTGACCCCGAAGATCAGGTAGTTGAGCTCGATCGGACCCGATCCGTTCAGCTTGGGGACGATTGCATTGCTCTGGCGATTGAGGACGAATTCATCCCAGTTCCAGTCAACATCATTGGTCTGGACGACCACGTAGGAACCGAGGCCAAGTTTTGCCGAAGTCGCGGTGCTGGAGAAATCTAGGCCCAGGCTGAACTGCAGGACCTGCTTGTTCTCTCCCTGCTTCTCAATTGTCGAGACCACACCTTTGGCGAGTTGGACGAACGGCACAAGAGCGGGTTGAGCCGTCGTCAGGAGGCCGAGTCCTTCTTTGAAGGCGGAATTGTCGAGGGCTTCCACCAACATGTCCATTCCACCGCTCCGGATGTTTATGGTGCGGCCTTCAAAGCTGAGACCATCCTTGCCGACGTTCACCCCGACGAAGATCGGCAGGCTCATGAGCGGCGCCGCGCTCCTGTCGGTCGCCGAGGTCTTCAACGCGAACCTCATTTCTTCAGACTTGCTACCTGCCTGGTTCTTTCCCATGAATTCGCACAATATCTCGTGCCGGCCGGTGCCCGGGTAGTTATGGACGTAGAAGCGATCGAGAGTGATTTTCAGGCTTGCGTCCTGAAGCGCGTTATCCGGCTGCATCGAAGTGGCGTTGACGATCTGTACTTCGCCGCTGGAGGCAGTTCCCTCCGGGATGAATCCCACCACCGCTCCAGAATAAGCCCAGTGGTCATTCGTAAAGTACGGAATGCGCACGCCTTGGCTTCGCTGTCCCATCTCATAGAAGCGGGCCGCAGCCTCCGTATCGCCTATCAGCTCGAGATAGGCAGCAATTTCCGTCGGATGTTTCGAGCCGATGCTGTTAGACTTGCTGAATTCCATGAGACCTCCTTAGGCGCGAACGCGCGGCCTTGGCCGGATGGCATTCCGAACCGATGCATAGATGTCCTCCTGGACGGTGGGCGCGACTTCGAGCGTGACGGCCAGCGCGTACGGCACCGAACTCTGGTGGAAGTGGGCGTTGAGAGCTCTCGCCTGCACACCGATGAACAGGCCGTTGGAATCGACGAAGGCGGTGCTGTTGTTCCCTTCAAGGATGAAATGGGCGCACGTGCCTCTGCGCATGTCGTCGGGATGAGGCTGCATGATCGTCTTCACTCCGCGCCAGAACTTGCGCTGTCCCGCCTGATCCACCACGTCCAACGTCACTCCGCGATAGGCGATGGAGGTCGGATGCATCGGAGGCATCCAGGAGAGCGTCATCGTGATTCTGCGGATTTCCCGTGACCGGACCATGCTCGTCGGAATCGGTACGCGATACTCGTGAAGCTGTTCATGCCTGATCTCGTCATCGGCAAGTAGCGTGACCCTGTTGCTCGCGCCTTCGATCACTTGATCGTAGCTCGGCCTGCCATATCCCAGGAACTTCGTGATGATACCCCTGCGCCTCCGCCACTGGCCCAATCCCGGGGGTGGATATGCGGCCTCCAGCAAGGTCCCGGCGTCGCCCCACCTCGCGCCGTGCACCAGGAGGGTTCTCGTCGCAAGGGATGCCCGACTGAAATCCCGGAGCGCTGTCCCGTCTTCGGCCAGCACTTCTTCCAGCGCATCGATGATCCGCACGCCGGCTCTGGTAACGAGCGCGGCCGCGTTGCTGGTTCCTGTTGAACGCCTCGTCTTGGAGGAGGATCCGGTGAAGGGATCGGGTGCGGCGGCTTTCAGGCCTATGTGGCCAATCTCGCTGGGCCATATATGATGCCCGGCCGGCTGGTTAGAAGCGTTCGCAACCTGTCTTCCTCCCGCTTCCACGATGTCGGGTTTTAGCGCGCGGTTGATCCCCGGACCGATAGCGGAGCCTATGTTGGTGACGCCAACGGCAGAAAAAGGGTCCATCGCTTCAGACGGGCAGTCTCCTGCTCCGTCCGCGTGGACGGCGCCAACGCTGAGGGCGGTCATGGCTTCAGCCGGACTGAGAAGGCTGCGCATCCCCTTACTGGCTTCGACCGCGCGGAGGAGAGCGATCTGCCGTTCGAGCGGGGCGGCGGAGTTGAACGAGGCGTGGTCGGAATAGCCCGAAGGGAACTGTCCCGTGATGTTCCCGGCGCTGACTACGAAAAGGATCCCATACTTCTCGGAGAGCCAGTCAAGCAGCTTTGCCCATGGGGTGGGCCGCCGGACGAATGGCCCTTCGGCGTCACAAAGCGAATGGTTGATGATCAGGACATCGGGACCGGATGGTCCAAAAAGGCCATCGTCCTCTTTGAGCGCCACTACCGCCCGGTAGATGACGCCGAGGGGAAGCAGATCCTCGCGGGTGCGTTCGTCATTCAGGTGTTGCGGTGCGGCCAAGACAGGGACCACCTTAAGCCTCCGTGTCAGAGGGTCCTCGCCGTTCGCGAGGTCGCCGTGAAGCACGAGCGATGCGATCGCGGTCCCGTGGAAGCGACGCTCGACAGGGACCGAGTCGCCCGTGATGTCCACTTCGACGACGTCGACCCTGCCGGCCAGCAGGGCGTGGTTCTGCATAGGATAACCGTCGAGGATCGCCGCGACCGCGGGGCGGAGTTCTTGCACCGGCCCCTGTGCAGAATTTTGTTCGGACTCTATCGGTTCACTCAGCGGAGCCGCGGAATACAGAGACTGCGGCCGGATCGACATAACTTGGTCGGCATTGGCCAGGGCGCCTGTCCGGGAGCGGACATCCACGGCCTGCTGGGCTGGAACCTCGATCAGCGCGACCTGGTAGCGGATTGGCTCAATGGTGACGAAGTCGACAATCCTGCCGCCAATCGCGGCAAGGATTCCTTCCAGCGACTCCTTGGCGTTCATGCGAACGCTTTCGTCCTCGTGGAACCAGAGGTCGAGTTCAAGCCGGACAGATTCCGCGGCGTCACGGGCCATGCGGCGGTCGATGAACAACTGCGTCGCCGGTTCAATGCGGTCCGTTGCGTTCCAGACGCGGATCTTCGACAGGTAACCGAATATCTTCCACCAATCCTTCTCGTCCTCCCTGGGTGCGAGCTTCGTCTCGAATCTCCGCCACATTGCCAGCAGTTGGCGCATGCCGTTCTCAGTTGGCATGGTGAGGTAAAGACGAGCCATCGCCGGATCGTCCGCCGGAAGGTCGTCCAGCACTGTGTTGTCGTCGCTAACTGTATCAGGCTCCGAGCCAGCGTAGTCTTCCGTCAGCCATTCGAATCCCAGCTGAGATGCGGCGGCGACGAACCTGTCTACGGGACCTATGGTCTCGAAAACCAGGGCGCGTTCGGGCGATGCGAAGACGGGATTCGTCGAAGCCTGGGCCGCAAGCGAATCCCTAATGAGGGCTATGCCCGGGGCAAGGCGCCTCGATTGCTCCTCAGATGAGCGTGCCCTCGGGAAGCGGGCCTTCCGGCGGCCTTTTATCCGCCTTAATACGTCGTCTCTTCGACGGATCCTTATTATCGGTCTGTCTGCTATGATCCGTCTCCCCCGGCGTTGACCGCTTCTGCCGTAGCTTCGCCAACCCTTCAGCCAGTGCTTGATCGGCCGCAAGCTTTCCTCGGGACAGAACGATCTTTCGCCTAACATCCAAGGTAAAGGCTTCGATATCCGAGAAATTCATTCCATTCAACGTGCTGACGAATTCTTTCTCAACTGATGCGATGGCGGCACCGAAGTCCTTGCGTAGTCTGTTAAACCATTGCGAAATTTCCTGCGACCCTGGCAGGGGTACGTCCACCCGGAGTTCGAACCGCCGCCACACAGCGCGGTCGAGAAGTTCGGGGTGGTTCGTGGCACATACGATCACGCAGTTCGTTGGGATCGAGTCCATCTGAAGGAGGAGCGAACTGACGACGCGCTTGATCTCGCCGGTCTCCTGAGTGTCACCCCGTTCCTTGCCGACGGTGTCGAATTCGTCGAAGAACACGACGCATCGCTGGCTGGCCACGAAATCGGTGAGCTTGCGGAGGCGAGTGGCCGTCTCACCAAGGAAGCTGCCGATCAGGCCGTCGTATCTCACGACATAGAACGGCATCCTCAGCTCATGGGCAAAGACTTCGGCCAGACTCGTCTTGCCCGTCCCGGGCGGGCCTACGAGCAGCACTTTGTGTCGCGGCTCGAGGCCATGCGACCTCAGCAACGCCATGTCGGCGTACTCGCTGATGAATTCCTGCACCTCTGTCGAGACCTCGGGAGACAGGATCAGGTCCTTGAGCCTGCGATCTGCCTTGAGCTCAACGAGCATTTCGCTCAGTTCCAGCGGGACATGATAACTTTGCGGGCGGGCCACGCTTCTTCGTTTCCTGCTGTCGGAGGCCATCGCGTCGACGATACGCTCGGCGATCCCGTTCTGCTGCTGGGCACGCGCCTCAGCCACCAGGGCCTGCAGGGAAAACTGCGAGGACGTACGGTCACCGGAATAGCCAGTGTCTTCTGTCCTACGTATCGCTCCGGTTCTTGTCATCTCCAATCTCGCTACTTCCACCAACGACTCGCGCCGCAGGCGTCCTCTCTCTCTCTCACAATGATAAGCCAAAAGGAGGCCGCCGCCAGAGGCTCCGATAAAAATGCCGCAGTCTACTGACTGTGCAATTTTAGGTTGTCTTCCTTAATGCCCAGTTTTCATAAGGGTACTTCCGGTAGCCAAATGCATAACCAGCCCCTCGTTCACACGCAACTTCCTGTGAAAACTCGGAGATCGAGGCCGAGAGCAACCGTCCGCCCCTTCGGTGGCCGCGTCTTCGGCCTACGAGGGCCTCCCAGCAGAACCCGCTTCTATCACTACCACCCCTTTGGGAAAAGGATTGGCGATGGCTGGCTCGATGAGATTGAACTTTCGTTTTCATTCCAACTAGGACAGCCGATTGAAATGGCGGCTATCCGCTGCCGTCGACCCAGAACCGGAAGGTCGGCAAACGGCCCCGCTGCCGACTGGTCCCCTTTCGCTTCCCTTCCGGCCGATAGTGCCCGAAGGAGAAGCACGATGGGACATTTCCAGCACGATCCTGCGATGCCGGAGCGCAAAGCTTGGAATGCTAGCCGGAACGTCGCTCGCGCGATCGAGCGCTCTTTTTCGTCATCCAACGCATCTCTTCGCAACGAACCTCAGGTTCAGGTCCCACAAAAGGTCTTATAGACGCGGCCATCGCGCGGTGGTGGCTCGGCATAGCTCGCGAAGCCTGGCTGGACTTCGTATGGCTTGCCGAGCACGGTCAGAAGGTCCTCGAACGGTCCGAACTCCTGTTTCTCCACGGCGGCCGCGATGACCGCCTCAACGCGGTGGTTGCGGGGGATAACGGCCGGATTGACGCGCTGCATGGAAGCCCGGCGCGCTGAACCTTCCTGCGGCTCTTGCCCGAGCCGTTTGCGCCAGCGCTCGGCCCAGTCGTCATATGGGGCAGGGTCTTCGAAGAGGCTGCGCACCGCGACGTCGCCTTCGGGTCCCATAGCGGCCTCGCTCAGGCGTCGGAAAGTCAGGGTGAAGTCCGCCTTGCCAGCGACCATCCGATCGAGAAGATCCTGCGTCAGCGCAAGATCGCCCTCCCGCTCCGACAAAAGTCCCAACTTGCTACGCAAGCCACTATTATACGCGTCGCTGAACCGTGCTGCGAAGGCAGAAAGCGCCTCTTGGGCCTGCTCCACGGATTTGTCCTGATCCTCAGCCAGGAGGGGCAGCAGACACTCCGCCAGCCGCGTCAGGTTCCACTGGGCGATCGCAGGCTGATTGGCATAAGCGTAGCGACCTAACTGGTCGATCGAGCTGAATACGGTCTTGGGATTGTAGATGTCCAGAAAAGCGCAGGGGCCATAGTCAATCGTCTCGCCGGCGATAGACATGTTGTCGGTGTTCATAACCCCGTGAATGAAGCCGACGAGCAGCCACTGCGCTACGAGGTTCGCTTGGCGCGCAATCACACTTTCCAGCAGTGCCAGGTAGGGGCGAGCAGCACCCGCGGCATCCGGGTAGTGCCGGGCGATCGCGTGATCAGAGAGAGCCCTCACCGCATCCACGTCCCCGCGCGCCGCGAAGAATTCGAAGGTTCCGATCCGCATGTGGCTGGATGCGACCCGTGTCAGCACTGCGCCTGGCAGGTAGGTTTCTCGTATCACCTCATCACCCGTCATGACCGCAGCAAGCGCCCGAGTGGTCGGAATGCCAAGAGCCGCCATGGCCTCGCTGACAATGTACTCGCGCAGAACGGGGCCAAGCGCCGCCCGCCCGTCGCCGCCGCGGGAAAACGGTGTTCGGCCGGAGCCCTTTAGCTGGATATCCCGGCGCACTCCTTCCTGATCGACGATCTCGCCTAGCAGGATTGCCCTTCCGTCGCCGAGCTGCGGCACGAACTGGCCGAACTGGTGTCCGGCATAGGCGGTAGCGATCGGCTCGGCACCTTCGGGAATCCGTTTGCCGGCAAGAATCGCAACACCCGCCTGCGTGGCGAGTTCTACCGGGTTGAGCCCGAGCTGGACGGCCAGCTCCTGGTTAAGCTTGAGGAGGTGCGGTGCGGAGACCGGGGTCGGGGAAACACGCGCATAAAACGAGCTCGGCAGCCGAGCATAGCTGTTGTCAAATGCAAAGCGTACCGTCATTCACACTCCTCAAACATCAACGGCAGTCGCGAGACGCTTCGTCGGTCGCAAAGATTGTTATCAATGACAATAGTGCCATCAGACTGCCGGTCCGTATGCTGATGTGGCGATGCTCGAACTTCATTTCCAGCTACGTCCAGAAATGGATGTGTCGGTGCCTTCGGGCAAGTAGCCTCTTCGAGCGGAACGGCTACGACGCTTCTCGCGCCAGCGAACGTCTGGTCTTCGCGAATCGGTAGCCTTAAGCCGCCTGACTGCTTTCGGCCCCATTTTTGACATTAAGTCAGACGGTCCCGCAATGCGCCGACGACAATTCTTTCTCTGAGATGCCTCAGTTGGCTCCACTTTGCATTCTGCTGGAGCTTCGTCGAAGAACATTCCTGCCGCTAACCCAAAGGTTATCGTGGAATTTTGCTAGCCACTCTCTTTGACAAGCAGCTTGGTTTCCATCGCTCCTTGAGGATAGGTTCTTCGCTTCAACTTTAGTTGGCGACGCTCTTGATGCCAGACGCGACCGCTGCGTTATCAGCGGATTGGGTTATGCTGTTGAAAAGGACACACGCACTTTCTTTTTTGCGGAAATTGAACCCTAAGCAGGATTTGTCGTTTGCACATTGCAGTATGCAGTCTGGATATCGGAGCGGAGAGGTCCAATAGGCGTTGCCAGAAATTTCCGTTTTTGTGGCGAACACCAAATTCGAGTAGCGCAAATTGCTCTCGACCACTTTTTTTGCGGCCATGATCGACTCTTCGCTTTTGACCAGTAGCGATGCGTCCCCTTTCATGAAACAAGCTCGAAATTTTGTGTTATAAGTAACCGCTAGACACCTGAAGTCGGTGTCGCAGGCGGTTTGACACTGCTCAGAACTCACGTTCCTAATTGGCATATCCGGCAGGTCGTTTCCGATCGCGTCCCACCCGGACACGACAACAAATCCACTATCTGGATCGACCTCTGTCGCAGGAGTTTCTGCGGGGACAGTTGCGGCCTGCTCTCGTGACGAGTCAGGAATGATGTCTGAAGACGCAAATGTGCGACCATCCAACCACGCGCATCTTGTTGCAAGATCGACGGCGGATGAATCATTAAGGCCGACCAACTGAAGCGTCTGAGCAGCAGCGCCAGGCCCGGCTGGTGGCGCTGTCGGGGCAGAACGAGCTGCCAATGATACATTTACGTCTACGCCGTTCACACTCCGCCGAGAGTAACACCACGCTCGGTCCCAGGTTTGGTCGTTCTCATCCTTGAAGTGGTGACCTGTGATTAACTCCCAAGTGGTGCCTTGGAACTCGACGTTCTTGGTGGCGAACTTGTTGAAGTCGACGGTCACCACGTCAGGCTTGGTAGGGACGTCAGCCTGAGGCGCCTGCTCCTGAGTTGGCTTTGGAGTTGGAACAGGAATAGGCGGCTCATCTTTTGGGGAGGTGAGATCGCTTGGCTGCTCTATGGTCGGCAAAGCCGCCGGCTCCGGCAAGGTTTTGTCCCATAGACCAAGATTGATGCCTAGCCCAATCCCGACCGCCGCCACTGCAATGGCTCCGCCAGTCGCCATTCGGCGAAAGGCGGTCGCCCGGGCTGTCTTCTCTTGGGCCGCGGCTTGAGCCTGCAAGGTTGGAATCGCTGACCTTTTGACGGCGAGATCGACGGCTTGCTCGAGCAGGGTGGTGTTATGCCGGACGAGCACTTTTGCGACCCTTCATTGATACCGTCACGAGGTCTGAGACCTCAGGCGGCAAATCCTGGTCGAGGGCCTTGCGAAGGACTTCGGGATCATCGGTGAAGAGCGGAACATAGAGGATCTCTTTGACCACCTTTTCCACAGGCACCTGAACCCGCTTCTCAACCTCTTTCTCGACCATAACTTCGACTGGTACCTTAATCGTTCGAATTCGGCGCCACCGCCAACTCAGAAGCATTCTGCGGAGCAGCCTGGAAGCCTTGCTGTCTGAATTGTCCTCTTCTCGGGCGGCAATGCGCTGGAGCGCTAGAGCGACCATTGCCGTAATTGGTCCCGCGAGCGCGGCAATGAGCGCGAGCGAGCCGAACCAAATCACAGAGATTATTCCGGCCTGTGCCTCAGTCACCAGTTCAGGTTTGCTGCCGTACCACCGTGAGGCAATACGGCGGACCTGATCTGTCCGCGCCATTGGGATCCGCTCCTTGGCCAAGGCGCTGAGGGCTTTGGCAATCTGGTCCTGTCTGACCTGGTTTTGCGCCGAGGTGTTTGCCTTGTTGGCTTCTGCCGCCTGGGCATCTGCGAGCCGTTTGCCCGCTTCATCCAATCGACGCTGCCAAGCCGCGGCATCACTATCGCGCGTTTGCTCCAGAGACGAACGCCTATCGACAAGCTTCTGCCTCTGGTCAGTAGTCATAGGAGGGCTATTTGCCCGCAAACGATCGAAATTTTCGCGCAGCGCAGCAATCTCTTGATCGAGCGGGTCAATCTGAGTGTCGAACTTGGTGATAATTTTCGTGCGGGGGTTGGCAAGTTTAGCCACTTCCGATTCTAGCCTGCGTGCCGAGTCGCTGTCCCCTGAATCGCGCGCCATCTTGATACGTTCAACAAAGCTGTCGCGTTGGCGCTCAAACTGATCGACAGCCTCTTTAACTTCGCGATCACGCTGTTGAATCAGCGCCGATCGAACCGCGTTTTTCTCCTCCACTTGATCGCGAACACGCGAGGCTTCTGGGGTAAGGGCTGTCGTTCCCTCCAATTCCGCATTGGCCTCGGCAATTTGCGACTGAAAGGTCGCACGCGATTTTTCCGCAAGAGAAGTCAGCTGCTCAATTTCGGAACGGGCTTGATCGACCTGATCGGCTCTTCGACCAAGTTCGTCAGCAGAGGCGAGCTTTGTCGCTTCCTGCTCAAGGGCATCAATCTTGTTTACGAGCTCCTCATAACGCAGCTGACGCAATGCGCCTGCCCTCTCCATCCCCATAAAGACAGTTTCGAAAGTGATGCCTGCAAGAACCAGGAGGAAGACCAAGATTATGGGCTTCCAGAGCCAAGACGCGCTGAAAAGCAGTGTAGCTATCGGTATCTTGGTGAGCTCCGCGATTGCCACCATGAGAAAGGGTGCACTGGCGAGCGTCAAATCCATTGCAGTGACAGACTCGCTTGCAGAAAACGCTTGTACGCCTAATGCTACACCTGTCGTAAGACCAATCGCTGCGGCCGCAATCTCTAGGGCCCAGGCACCACGGTAGGTCCACTGGCCATAGCTTGCCAGCTTTTGACTCATCACAGTCTGCATTTTACTCGCCCCCCCCGACAGGGCGACATCACGCCTTGATCGCCTGGCAGCATACACTTAACGGTTTTGAAAGTCTTAGTTAAGGCGTCTTCTCTCTATTGTCGCAATAACTTTTTCTGCCCTTCAGATATAGAATACCTCGTCAAAAAATGGGGTTAGCAGACCGCGCCGCCCATGCATGGTCTTCGTTAGATCGGTGTAAGCGGAAAGCCGAACAGGCCGTAGCGCGCATTTCAGCTAGCAGAGTGTTTCGCATGGGATCCCATCCTTGTCGCGATCGAGTTTTCCGCCCCATGAGCAGTTTTGCAGGTACCAGTTGGCTTCGTCGCAGGAACCGATCTGCTTGCACGTTCTCCGCGGCTCGCAAGAATAGCCGCTCTGCGCGACCAGCTTACGGCTGATGATGCCCAGTGGGCGGCTCGACGGCGCCGCGCCGTCGGCGTGCGCAGCGCGCCATTCCCAGGGTGCCTGAAACGTCCCGGCCCACAGGCCGATCTTTGAGGCTTGGGCTTGCGCCTGCTGCCCCGCATAGGCGCCCTGGCTGTAGTGAGGCCAATCCAGCGCCTGGCCGTGCTGGACCATCCAGGCGGCCACGCCCGCGCCGTCGGCGCGCCGACAATCGCCGACAAAGCGGTGATAGCGATCCCACGTCACGAATGTGCATTCGAGCGGCCTCGACGCGGCCAGGAAAGTGTCCAGCGCTTCGGCCGATCGCCGGCCGCAAGGATACTCGGCGCCATTCGCATCGCGGCACAGCTGTCGGCTCTCTGGCGCGTCGATGCCGTTGAAGCGGACGCGCTGGCCGTGGATTTCGATCGTATCGCCGTCAATGACGGATGCGACACCGGTAAGCAAGGCGGGCGCCGCCCTTCGTGGGCTGGCCTTTGATGCATCGTCGCTGCGTTGCGCGCCCGACGGCGCCAGGAAGGCAGCCACTGCCGCCGCTGCCGTAAGACTGAGCATTGCCGGCACGCTCGCAAGTTGGCGCCGCCACAGCTTGGCACCGGTGGGTCTCTGCCACCGATTGGATCGATATTTGCGGTATGGCCTGCTCATCCGCTACGCCGACCAGCCCGGCCATGCGCTGTCGACCATGGGCAGGCCGGCGCAATAGTAATCGTCAACGAACCGCCCGGTGGACCGGTCGCGGCAGCGCCAGATAACGCTGTAGTTCTGGCCATAGAATTGGTCCCACGCGACGCCATAGATTTGTGGTGGCGGTGGCCGGTAATATGTTCCGCCTCCATAGCCGTTGTTGGCAGCGACACCCACAGCTGCGCCGCCGACAGCCGCGACCGCTATTCCTGTCGCGACAGCATTGTCGGTTTTCACAAGCCTGGTGCACTTCTCTGCTGTTGCGCGCCTGCGCACTAGAAGGGCCGCTACCCGACTACGATACTGTTCGTCCGTGCTGCTGGCGAGAACGTGACATAGCGCAACGGTATTCATTGCCGTGAGATCGCTGTCCGACACGACAGTGCTCGTAGAGCAGCCGCTGACGCACAGGGCTGCACTTGCGATGAGTGCTCCAATTTTCATGTGAATTCCCCCAAACAAATATTGGGGCGAGTCCGACCTAGAAGTCCAGAGTTTTGTTTTTCACATTGCTACGATTCACAGCATGCTGCGGCTAGCTGGCATCCACTGCAACCAACTCTTCCGCCGGTCGTTGACTGATGCTGGGTTGATCTCAGCCACTCCAGAACTTGCCCGCTGGCTCAAAACCGGCGGGCTTTTTTTCCGCGACGCCGGAAGGCTCTATCTCGCCGCATGTTGTGGTACATCGGCACGCCGTCATCGGGCCGTGCCGTTGACCAAGGTGGTCCCTCCGCCATGGTCGGCCGGCGCAGCCTTGACCGTCCGCGCGGGCCATCCCAATCAAGCCCGCTGGCTTCGGTCGGCGGCTTTTTATTTGATCCCCGGCGCCGTCGGCTTGGATCTAGATCCTCGCCAGTGCCGGATTTGAAGGTAAGCTGCGGCGGTATGATCGCACTTCGCGCGGGACGGACCATTGGTGTGCAGCAAGAGCGCCGAGTTCATTCGGCCAAGATTCTGCACTAGGCCGAGGTAGGTGAAGGCAGATAGCTATCCGGTAATCGCTGAGATATTGGAGATAATGTTCCCCCATGGAGGTGTGTACCAGTATTATAAGTTTCCAAACTTCATGTACGAACGCCGTGGACGAGCTGCTGTGTGCGCTTGCCGTAAATCGCTTCCGCGAGTTCACAGTCGGAGGTTGGCTAGGACCCTAACGCGAGAGCTTCAACGGCCCCCTTCGCGATGAACTCCTCAACGAGACGCGGTTCACGTCCCTGGCCCAGGCCCGCGCGAGGCTCAATGTATGGCGCGCCGATTACAACGGCGCGCGTCCGCACTCGCACATCGGATGGCAGACACCCAACGAATGTGCATCGACCTTCAACCCGCGACGGTCGCTCGCGCTGCGCAACGTGAAACGCTCCGCGCCAGCACCCGTCGCGTCCACTGGCCATCAGGGCAAATCCACCCGCGGAAACGAACTCAAGACTGGATAAAATTTGGGGGAAACGTCAGGGCGGCCATAACTTTGCAGTCTTCAGACGCGAGGCGGCCTACAACAGCGCTGCCCACCATGCTTGTGGCCCGCGACCCACACGGCTTTTCCCTTCAGATCGTACATTATGCTTCCTTCATGATTACCGATGTCTGCATGACCTTGAGGTCTTCCCGCACCATTTCCGCGGCGAGCTCGCGCACGGATGTCTCATGCACCCAGCCGAGCTTCTCCTTCGCCTTGGTGGCATCGCCCAGGAGAAGATCGACTTCCGTGGGGCGGAAGTAGCGTGGGTCTACCTGGACTAGGCATCTGCCGGTCTCGACATCATAGCCCTTTTCGTCGACTCCCTCACCACGCCATTCGAGCTCGACGCCGACATCTTTGAAAACCCATTCGACGAATTGGCGGACAGGGGTCGTCTTGCCCGTCGCCAGCACGTAATCATCCGGTTGATCCTGCTGCATCATCATCCACATACCACGCACGTACTCACGCGCATGGCCCCAATCGCGTTGAGCATCGAGATTGCCGAGATAAAGCTTGTCCTGCTTGCCGAGGTAGATAGCAGCGGCGGCGCGGGTGATCTTGCGCGTCACAAAAGTTTCGCCGCGCAGTGGGCTTTCATGATTGAAGAGAATGCCGTTGGAAGCATGGATACCATAGGCCTCGCGATAGTTGACCACGATCCAGTAGGCGTAGAGCTTGGCGGCGGCGTAAGGGCTGCGCGGATAAAAGGGCGTTGTTTCGTTCTGCGGTACGGATTGCACGAGGCCGTAGAGCTCTGAAGTCGAGGCCTGATAGAAGCGGGTCTTGTCCTTCAGACCGAGAAGGCGGATCGCCTCAAGAAGTCGCAATGTTCCGATACCGTCGGCGTTTGCTGTGTATTCCGGCGTTTCGAACGACACCTGGACATGGCTCTGAGCGGCCAAGTTGTAAATCTCGTCTGGCTGGGATTCCTGAACTACTCGGATGAGATTAGTCGCATCAGTGAGGTCACCGTAATGCAAAATTAGGCGCGGATCGGGATCGTGCGGGTCTTGGTAGATGTCTTCGATGCGACCCGTGTTGAAGGAAGAGGAACGTCGCTTAATCCCATGAACGACGTAGCCTTTTTCCAGCAGAAGACGCGTGAGATAGGCACCATCCTGTCCCGTTATGCCCGTAACCAGAGCAACTTTCCTGTTCTCGCCCATTTTCTTCCTGCTCTATGGTAGTTGAAGTTTCGAATCTGGCTCGCCACACCGGCGGCCCGCCTCATACCCTATGGTAGGATTTCGACAGATGCGGCGCGGAGCTCGTCATTGACAGTGTCAGCCAGCGAGCACACCTGCTCCTGCTTCGAGGCATAGCAAAACAGAGTCTCGCCGCTAACCTGCCTAAGTCGCACATGCGGCCTGAGTGCCGAACTCAGCTCACGGGGTGAGCGACATAGATTTCAATCACGTCGCACCCGATTTGCTCATCAATCAGCGAGTTAGGACGCCCTTCTGGGATTCTACATCCGTTCTCAAGCACGCACAGTCGGTTGCCCAGCCGCTCCGCTTCTTCCACGAAGTGGGTGGCCAGTGGAATCGTATTGCCCTGCGCCAACAGGGCACGTAGCAGTTCCCAGATAAAATGGCGAGCATGTGGGTCCAACCCACACTAGAACTCCACCATCCCTCTTTTGCGCTGACCAAGTAATCTTTGCCTGCTTCAGCGTCTTCTAATGGAAATTGTTTTGATCAGTGAAATCGATTGTTTGGATGAGGTGCATCCATAAAACGGATTGTTTGACAGGGCAGCGCGGCACCATCGGCGGCACAAAGTCGTGGGCGCGAGGTTTCGCTCCGCGCGAAGACAAAGTTCGTGGCAGTCGGGGGCTTGGGCGAACCGCACATCTGAGACGGCGGCGAAAAGCCGGGTAGGGCATTACGTATTGACCTCCAAGGAATTTCGGGCGCGCTAGCCCGAAAACGGTGGCTGGGCTTCAACGATGGGCGGGACGAGGCGACCATCAAACTGTGATTCATACTGTAGGCGATCGCAGTGCGGCGAATTTGAACGGCCGCCTTTGCCAGCCCTCGCCATCGCATCCGGCTACAGGTGCCGAAGATCTTCTCGATCCGAGTACAAATTCTGTGGATCGGTTGGTTCCAGGCGTCGAGCTTTCGGCCTCGTCGCGCCCCCACATAGCGGTTGCGACGATGCGCGGCCTTCCACCCTTGGCGCGCACCGCGTCGCCGAGATGATTGCCTCGGTAGGCGCTGTCGGCAAACACTTCGCCGGGATTGTCGGGCAGAGCATCAGGAACGGCGTTGCCGTCCTCGGTGTGGGCGCCGTGGGCGATCTCCTCGACAAGGGCCGTATCGGCGTAGGCACCGAAATGGGCTTTGAAGCAATGAAACGCTGGTCGGCGCTTGTACTTGACCCAATGGCCCTCTTCATCATCTTCGCTGGCCGAGGCGATGATCGCCGCATCGACAGGCGTGCCGATCTTCACCTAGATCGCTGAACTGGCGGGTGATCTCGGCGAACAACAGGGTCATGAACCTCAAGGGCCTGTCGAAAACGGACGAGAGCGGGTTCGCACAGATGTCCGCTCTGACACCGAGAACCCGCAGAACCGTCGGAACGATCCTCCACATGGCTGCAGACGCCAAAATTCCTCTCCCGGCCATCGTCGCACAGCATCGCGTGCCAGTCGCTCAGTCCAGCCGGCTCGAAAGCTATCCGGCAGGAGTTGCGCCATGTTGGCGCACTTGAAAGCGTCAGAGGGCGCCGTGTCGCATCTTTCGATGGGACCGGACGCCATGATGGCCATAAATGACGTGGATGGCCTGCGCCTGACATTCGACGGCTGGCGGGTCCTGCACATCCGTCCTTCAGGAAACGCCCGCAAATGACATGTTACGTTGAGGCAGTTAAGAATTGGACTTGAAAAAGGGACTTTGTGGACTGCCTCGACCGGCTGTTTCGCTTAGCAAAGCGCGGCCCCACGTCAGCAGAGGCTCATGGTCAAGGAACGCCTTAGTATCCATCACATGGATGGGCCACATTCACGCAATCAATTTTACACATCTCGCCGGGCGCATTAGAGAACGCTGAATTTAAACCGGAAGCGAGTGTACCCGGCGTCAAGATTTGCGAGCGTCACAGAGATAAGGATAGGCAGTGCTGAGGAGCTCTTCTGCCCCACGCGCAGCCTCTACCAAATCGCCCGGCGTAACGGTCGACTAGTATCGATTAAGAGATCCCAAGTCAGATGCAACCTCGTCTCTGAAACGAGATTTCCGAAAATGCAGGTCAGTGGATTGGTAAAGCGCAGGTTCGTCGTCTCTCAGAGGCGTACGGGGTTCGGTGATTGTCTGTGGTCGCTGGCGGCCGCTTGGCGCTACGCTCAGCGGTCGGGACGAACGCTAGCCGTCGACTGGCGCGGGTCCTGCTATCTCGACCAACCCTTCACAAATGCCTTTCCGGTGTTCTTCCAACCGATCAATGACATCGCTGGCGTACCGGCTATTTGCGACGACCGGATCAACGACTTTTCCTTCCCGGGTCCATTCTTCCCGGAGTGGTGGAATAGGCCAGCGATCGACTGCCTTTACCGCCCAGATGAGCAGATTTTCCAAGAGCGCGACGAGTTGGGCGAGCTCTTTCAGGCCGAACACGATGTCGAAGCGAACACAGTAGTGTGTGACGCTTGCTTGATGTGGCGCTGCGATGAGGATGCCGAGCGGCAGGTCTTCCAGAGTGTCAAGCCTCGGTCTGAAATTCAAACACGCATAGATGCCATTTACCAAGAATGTTTTGAGGGGCACAGCATCATCGGGGTTCATGTTCGACATGGTAACGGTGAAGACATCATGGACCATGCGCCCTACTGGGCCGATCCGGAGTTCGCCGTTCGACAAGTGTGCACTGCGGTTGATAAGGCTAAAGCGTTGCCGCACCCCAAGCCTGTGCGGCTGTTCTTGTGCACGGACAGCGCGCAAATCCTGGATCATCTGTCGGCCAAGTTTCCCGATCTTCTCACCGTCCCCAAGCATTTCCGATCCGATCAAGACGGCCCCTTACACACTGCAGCACTTGGGATGGACGGCGCAATTTCCGCCCTCGTTGAGATGTATCTTCTCGGGCGCTGCGATACTGTAGTTCGGTTTCCTCCGACGAGCGCCTTTACACGATATGCACGCCTTTTCGTACCGCGGGTAATTGAGTTCGATCTGAAGGACCCAAGTCGTTTGATTTTGATAGAAGGCAGCCAAAGAGTCTCTCATCTTGATTAAGACCGCTACCTGGGCAATTCGGCAAATGGAACGAACAGGCATAGAGACATCGACCGCAATCCACGAGAGGCGGGCCATGGCATACGCTAAATGTCCCGCAGCTGCTCAGCTTGATCCGCAGGCTTGAGGATCCGGACACACTGCAGCAGTTCTTGGCTCCATTCGGGACTGTTGCCGACGTCGATGAAACCAACGGCCTTAGGGCACGAATACAGAATGACGAGATCATTCATCTGCGGCCGTCCGGCAACGCGCCAGAACTTCGCTGTTACTCGGAGCGCCGCAAGACCATCCTAGAGCGACGGCGGTCGTGACGCTGACGCTAAGGGCGCGGGCAATGACGTCCAGAGACGAAATCGAGGTTGTTTAATGAAAGTGGTTCCCGTCATCATCAGCGGTGGAGCCGGATCGCGGCTATGGCCCGCTTCGAGGCAATCGCACCCCAAACCTTTCCTTAAAGTAGCAGATGGACATTCTCTCATTCAGCACACTGTGCTGCGCGTCGGTTCGATAAAGGGCGTAGTGGAACTCGTCGCCGTGACATCTGGGGAACACCTCTTCCTTACCAAGGACGAGTTCGACGAACTAGATTCCGTGGTCCTGCCACGCACCTTTTTGCTCGAGCCTGAAGGCCGGGATACGGCCGCAGCCGTTGCGGCAGCCGCCATCCATGCCAAGGCAACGCAAGGCCCTGACGCGATTCTATGCGTCTTCCCAGCCGATCACATGGTTGGCAACCTGCCTGCATTTTTAGACGTCATGTGCCGGGCCATCGAACATGCGAAGCTCGGGCGGATCGCCACATTGGGCATCACCCCAACCAGACCGGACACGGCATTCGGCTATATCGAAGCGGATGGTGAGAAAGTCGTCCGTTTCGTTGAAAAACCGGATCTGGACACAGCCAAAGCCTATGTCGCGTCCAAGCGCTTCTTCTGGAACGCCGGCATTTTCTGCTTTAGCGCACAAACCATGCTCGACGAGATGGCATCGCATTGCCCCGCGGTGATCCAGGCCGCCTCCGACAGCTACGAGAACGGGCGCTTCAGTCAAGGCGAAGGCTTTGCCAAAATCGAACTCGCGCCTGAGCATTTCGGCTCCGCCCCGCGAATCTCGCTCGACCACGCTGTCATGGAGAAGACGAACAAACTTGCCGTGGTTGCCTGCGACATGGATTGGAACGACATCGGATCCTGGAACGCAATGGCCGATTTGATCGCCCCCGACGAAAGCGGGAACAGGATACGCGGCGATGTGCATATGGTCGACACGACCGGCAGCTATGTGAGCTCCGACAAGCGCGTCATCGGCACGGTCGGTGTCAGCGATCTGGTGATCGTCGATTCCCCGGACGCTTTGCTTGTCGCATCCCGCGACCGCGTTCAGGACGTCAAGAAGCTGTTCGAGGGCCTCAAGGCTTCAGGACATGAAGCTCACCTGGTCCATAGCACGGTACACCGGCCGTGGGGTACCTACACGGTTCTTGAGCAAGGCGAGCGCTTCAAGATCAAACGCATCGAGGTGAAGCCCGGTCGGCGGCTGAGCCTGCAGATGCACTATCATCGTTCGGAGCACTGGGTCGTGGTCAGCGGCTCCGCGAAAATCGTCAATGGCGAGCAGGAGTTGTTCCTGGCGACAAACCAATCAGCCTACATCCCCTGCGGCCATAAGCATCGGCTGGAGAACCCAGGCAGAATTGACCTGGTGATCATTGAAGTGCAGAGCGGCGATTATCTCGGCGAGGATGATATCGTTCGCTTCGACGACGTATATGGTCGAACGTAGATTTCACCCGCATGACGAGAACGGTCAACGTGTCGCTGACTAATTACCACTAGGAAGGCCGTCTGCCCACTCAGGACCGGATGCTTGTGGAATCGGGAATTGACCAAGGCAGCGGCGAATGACCGCGAACGGCGGCAACGAGGTGCGAATAGGATGGCTGAGCGTATGATCGAGAATACCGCAGTTGCGGTCTAGCGCGAAATGCAGCGTCTGTGACTCATCGGTCATTGCAGCGGGAAATCATGACCCTAAGCCGCCCTTCATCAGCCCACCAGCGCCCAGAAGAAGGCGAAGATCCGTCACAATGCCTACCTGTACCAAGGCTTCAAGCAGTTCACCGCGAATGTGAAGACCGCCAGCCATTGCTTCTTCATTTTCGGCCATTCGCTCGCTACGAATGACGACCACATCCTTAACCGCATAGCGCGTGGCAAGTTTCTGGCATCTATGGTGAACCAGCATCCGCGGATAACCAGCGGATCATGAACCACGCGAACGAGCTAGCGGTGCAGCGCAACGAAAAACCGCCGCTTGATGTCGTCTTTTATGATGCTGCTACAGTTCATGTCTGGGGTTTAGGCTTAGAAGCGGAATGACTGCCAACCAGGTCATCGAGCCGGAAACTGACCGGCCGGTCGGCCCAAAAATGACATTCAGTTGCCTCCAGCCTTTCGACACGAGCCACTTCACGATCTCGCGATTGCCAGCTAGCGGCTTGTTGCTCGAGCTGCGCGATCCTAGTCTGTGGTCGCTATGCCTCAGCAAGAAGAGTCCGGTTCCTAGCCGGGCGGAGGCGCAACGAGATAGCCAGCTCAGGACAAGGAGAGCAAGCCATGGTCGCTTTTACCCTCAATGGCGAGGCGCGAACACTCGACGTCGATCCAGAGATGCCGCTGCTCTGGGCGATCCGTGACGGCATCGGACTCACAGGAACGAAATTCGGTTGCGGCCTTGCCCAGTGCGGCGCTTGCACGGTTCACGTTAACGGCATGCCGACGCGCTCGTGCCAGACCGCAGTCGGCGACATCGAAGGAGCCTCGATCACCACCATTGAGGGCGTGTCGGGCAAGATCGGCGAAACGGTCCAGGCCGTGTGGGCCGAGTTCGACGTACCTCAATGCGGCTATTGCCAGTCTGGCCAGATCATGTCGGCCGTGGCCCTCCTGACAGAGACGCCGAAGCCGACGGACGATGATATTGATTCGGCGATGAGCGGCAATCTCTGCCGCTGCGCCACCTATCATCGCATCCGCGCGGCCATCCACGAGACCGCCAACCGGCTGGAGACTTGAGGCATGTTGCAGTTTCTCCCGAAGCATAATGCCGTGGGGCCCACGCGCCGCCAGTTCGTCCTCGGCACGGCCGTCACCACCGCGGGCCTCGCCGTGGGCTACCGGCTAATGATGGCCGCGCCCGCCAACGCACAAACGACGCCTGCAGCGGTCCAGGCGAACCCCTTCCAAACCTATGTCGAGATCACACCGGAGAACCGAATCGTCATCCACTCGTCGCAGTTCGAGATGGGACAAGGCTCCTATTTCGGCATCGCCACCCTGGTTATGGAAGAGCTCGACGGCGCCTGGGCGCAGGTCCACGTGGTCGGCGGATATGGCAATACCGCGCTCTACGGCAATCTCGCCTGGGGCGGGGCCGCGCAGGGAACCGGTGGCTCCACGTCGATGAGCTCGTCGTGGGAGCGCTACCGCAAGGCGGGTGCTGCCGCACGGGCCATGCTGGTGGCGGCCGCGGCGCAGCGGTGGGACGTGCCAGCCGGCGAGATCACAGTGGCTTCCGGGGTCGTGTCGCACGCCTCAGGGATGCAGGCGCGCTTCGGTGACCTGGCTGAAGCCGCAGCGGGAATGCCGGTTCCCGACGACGTGCCGCTAAAGCCGCGCGACAAGTGGGCCCAGATCGGATCGGACAGCCTCAAGCGCTACGATTCCGCCGGCAAGACCAATGGCGCGCAGACCTACACGATCGACCTCAAGATGGATGGACTCAATACGGCCGTTATGATCCATCCGCCGAAGTTCGGCGCTGAGATCGAGAGCTTCGACGCCTCCAAGGCCAAGGCACTCGACGGCATTGTCGATGTCGTCCAGACGCCGCGCGGCATTGCCGTGGTCGGCAGGGACATGTGGACGGCGCTCAAGGGCCGCGATCTCGTGGAGGTGACCTGGAACGAAGAGAAGGCCGAAAGGCGCGGCACGGCCGAGATCATGGCCGAATACACTAAGGCAGCAGACGATCCGGGCGCGGCCACCGCGCGCGACGACGGTAACACTCCCGCAGCGTTGGCCAGTGCTGAGAAAGTCATCCAAGGGCACTACGAATTCCCCTATCTTGTCCATGCTTCGATCGAGCCACTCAACGCGGCCGCCCGAATCAACGAAGACGGCACCATCGACGTCTGGGGCGGACACCAGATGCCCGACCTTTATCAGGCGGCTGCCGCTCAAGTAGGCGGCACCACGCCGGACAAGGTGAGGCTGCACGTGATGAAGACCGGCGGCAGCTTCGGCCGCCGAGCGGTCTCGGACGCAGATCTCATTATCGAAGCTGTTTCCACAGCGCGTGCACTGGGACCCGGCAAGCCAGTGAAGGTGCAGTGGACCCGCGAGAACGACATGCGGGGTGGGCGGTACCGGCCGGCCTATGTGCACGCAGTCAAGGCGGGGCTCGACAAGGAAGGCAATGTCGTCGCTCTCCATGACCACATCGTGGGCCAATCGATCGCGGGCGGTTCGCCCTTTGCGGCGATGATCGAGAACGGCATCGATCCGACCTCCGTGGAGGGCGCCACCAACCTGCCCTATGCGATCCCGAACCTGAAGGTCGAGCTGACCACCACGGACGTGAACATCCCAGTGCTGTGGTGGCGTTCGGTAGGCTCCACCCACACCGCTTACGCAATGGAAACCCTGATTGATGAGCTCGCCGCCGCTGCGAACCGTGATCCGGTCGACTTCCGCTTGTCGATGCTCGGTCACCATTCACGGCATGCCGGCGTGCTGAAATTGGCTGCTGAGAAGGCAGGCTGGGACAAGCCTCTGCCGGAAGGCCATTTCCGCGGCGTGGCCCTGCATGAAAGCCTCTCGACCTATGTCGCCGAGGTGGTGGAGATCACCTTCAACGATGGAAATGATTTCAAAGTCGACCGCGTCGTCTGCGCGGTAGATTGCGGCACCGCGATAAATCCTGACCAGATCCGCGCTCAGATGGAGGGCGGTATCGGCTTCGGGCTAGGCGCGATCCTCCAGGAGGAGCTGACCCTGACGGGCGGTGTCGTAGACCAAGAGAACTACGACACCTATATGCCGCTCAGGATCGAGCAGATGCCGCGCGTCGAGGTGCACATTGTGCCGTCCGACGAGCCGCCCACGGGCGTTGGCGAGCCGGGTGTGCCGCCGATCGGCCCGGCCGTCGCCAACGCGCTACGGGCGGCGACGGGCAAGACGATCCGCAAGCTGCCGATCATAAAGAACTTGTCAGCATAGCCGGGAATGACACCATGAAAACGGCCGGATGAAGATCGCGGTCGTAGGTCGTTTTTGAACGCCTCCTGACAGGCGATCACCTCCATTCGCAATTTCCGGCGGCTGCCCGGTCCAATATCCGGTTTAGAGACGGTAACCCGTGTTCTGAACGACCGCAGACGGTCGTTGGTGCTGGTAGCACTAAAGAACCGCTTTCGAGACGCAAACGCCGCACGCAAATGTCTCGAAAGGGTCACGCTAGAGACTTTGTACCACCTAGTTGCATGTCTGCTATCGCTTTCTGGGCGCGAGAAGCGGCCGGTCCTCTGACGGCCCCATAACAGGACATTGATGTCTTCGCGCTGAGCGTCAGCAGTTGGCGCTACCGCGACCCTTCTCAGGAAGGCTGCACACCGACGCGATCTTCCTTTCGCCTTGCGCAAACCTCCCTTCCGAGTGAGGCGTTCAGTGCGTCGGCTTGGTGGACTGAGGCACTTCTGAGTGGGACAACAACATTGAAAAACATTGGAAAAGATTTGAATGCTCTGAAGTCCCACTGATCTCTTACCAATTGATTTTTATGGCTTTCGGAATACCCTCCGGGCCCACCATTGGCTTTTGTGGCCGTTGATTTAATTGGATTTTTTGGCCATTTTTGTCCCACCTCTTTCAACCCCCTCAGAAAGTGGGACAATTTTGTTCTCTTTTCGATCGATAACCAGCAGGTATTTCGCCGCTCTCGCTACCTTCCGGCGACGCGCTTTCTTGATGTAGTGGTCGGGCTGCTGGTACGTAGTCCACCCATATATCGCCTTCAGCTGCTCGTGCGTCGCGCCGTTCTCAGCGGCGATCGTCGCGCCGGCCTTGCGAATTCCATGAGCACTGCAGTGCGGCAGCTCAGCTTGATCACACCACTGGCGCATCTTGTTGCCCAGACCGTTCTCCGAGAACGGGCGACCATACTCATTGACCAGGAAGGTCATCTGGTCGGAGGGCGTGTGCTCAAGTTCCGCCTCTAGTTCGGGCAGAAGCGGGAGCTCCACCAACACCGCATCCTTGTTACGACTGGTCTTCCCAGGCTTAATTCTGATCCACTTCTCCCACTGCTCGGTCTCCTCGTTGTAGACGAGCGTGATGTGCTGTCGACCGAAGATCGCGACGTCGGACAACCGCAGGCCAGTAAACATGAAGATCGAGAGCGCACGTCTGGCTGCGGTACCCAGCGGATGCCGCTTCTCATATTGAACGATCTCCGACACGTCCCATGGGTGCCAGCCGTCGCCGCTCTTTAGCCGTCTGATGCCGCGGGCGGGATTGGAGTCGACGCCCGGAATCTCTGTGTCCTTTGCCCACTCAAACATCGCGCTGATGGCTTTTACGATATTGTTTGCCGCGCCAAGGGCGTCGAGCCTGGTGTCCCTGATCTCCTTAACATGAGACCGTTTCATACCGGCGAATGGCAGAGATCCCTTGGTGGGATACTGAGGATCCGGGTCACCTTCGAGGGGATGAGGTAATTCGCATACGCGCTCCAGAATTGCTCGTCGGCGCGCCATAGTGTCTTGGGTGATTTCCGTGCCGCCCCGACGGTAATACTCCTGGCAAAGCCACAGCAACGTGCCTTTCTTCGCTGGCTCGGAAGGCTTGGGGAGGCGCCGGCAAATCTCGGGAAGAGTGCCGGGCCGAACATAAGTGACCTCGGCGCGCGCGCACCGCAGTTCCTCGAGGAACTCGTCGCTGCCGGTCGGTTCACGGAGCCGGACCTTCTTCCGACCCGGTGCGCGAAAATAGTACCGATCATTGCCGTGGCGATCAGTGTCCTTCACTACGCCCTTAAGATCGATTTTCACGGGCTCATCCGTCATGTTCGTGGTTTTCGATCCCAAGGATTGTCTAGTGGCGGCGAATCTTCGTCAAGCTTTGGTGCTCCTCCGATTTGGCGGTGAGGGAGCTTTCGAAAGGCCAATACAAGTTCCTCGACGTCCCAAACAATGCGCCCCTTGCTCGGCATTCGTGGCTGGGGCATCCGGCCGTCCTGGACCATTTCATCAAAGGTCGTTGAGCTTACGCCGATGAACGTCGCAGCCTGCTCGCGATTGATTCCTACCGGCGGGAGCGAGGGCGGCAAGACGCTCGGGGTGCGTAGCATCGGTTTAGCGCGTTGAAAGCGCGTTTTTGACGCCTGCCTGTCTTCCTATGTACCTGTCCGAATATTGCAGACGCTCAATCATGTCCTAGCCCTGTGCTTGCAGGCTCACCCTAGGTCTCCAGACCTCAGGATCGCTCAAGACACCGGACTCTTTTCCAGCCTTTGTGTACGATGATGGGTATCTTAATGCGCTCGAGGCCAAGAACTGAATGGTCGGCGACTTGGAAGGGCAAAATGACCGTGGAACCACGAATCTGAGTCAGAGGCGGAATCCAACTGAGGAAAGTATGGCTGTGTTTTCAGACGGTTATGACTCTCATGCATGCGTAACAACCAACAAGAATACCAACAAAATGTTTCTGTGGTTACTTTCATTCCTCATGGAATGCGCGACTGATTTGGTCCGACAGCGGCTTCACAAAATAAGAAAGCGCCGTACGCTCGCCCGTCTGGATCATCGCTTCGGCCGGCATGCCGGGCACGAGCGTCAGGTCCTTGAGCTTCGTCAGTTCCGCATGCGGAACCGACAGACGCACCAGGTAATACGAAACGCCGTTTTTTTCGTCCGTCGCCAGATCGGCTGCGATCCGGCTGACATATCCGTTCAATACCGGCGTGGTCCTCAGATTGAAGGCTGACATCCGCAGCACGGCCTTGTGACCAAGCTGGATTTGGTCGATGTCCTTCGGGGTGATTCGTGCTTCAAGCGCAAGATCGTCGCCTTCCGGCACGATTAGCATAATCGGATCGGCGGGCGTGATCACTCCTCCGACCGTATGAACTGCGAGTTGTTGAATGGCGCCTGACTGCGGCGCGACAATATCGATCCGTCGCAGTTCCTGTTCAGCCGCCACCTTGCGCTCAACATACTCCCCAACCTGCGCCTGAACCTCTCTGAGCTCCTGGCCGACTTCCGTCTTGAAATCCGGATCGATCTGCAGGATCTGCAGGCGCGTTTCGGCTATGCGGGCTGCCGTCTGTGCCTGATGTGCAATCTTCTCACCGCGTTCGCCGCCGAAAGTGGCAACCTGCGTCTTCAGACTGTTCAAGCGTTGGTCCGAGACAATGCCTTGGTCGCGCAGCCCACTCAGGGCAGCAATTTCCTTTTGAAGGATCTCGGTGCTTTTCTCACAAGCGATTGCCTGCGCCTTGAGCCCCTCGATCTCGTGCTCATATTGAGTGATGCGTTCCGCTAGCTGCGCCTGCCTTCCGTCGCGGGATTGTCTGCGGAATTCGAACAGCCGCGTCTCGCCATGTACTGCCGAAGCTACGTCCGGAACATCTCTGCGGGCGAGCAGCCAGTCCGGGAAGGCGATCTCCGCCAGATCGTCACGCTCAGCTTCGAGTCGTGCCAGGTTGGCGGCCAGCTCATCGAGCCGCTTGGTGACTACAGCGAGAGTGGCGCGCGTCTGGGTGGCGTCGAGCCGCATGAGGATGTCGCCGGCTTTTACTTTATCACCTTCGCTCACCAGGATTTCTCCCACCACCCCGCCGGTCGGGTGCTGCACCTTCTTCACATAGGAATCGACGACAAAGTGTCCGGACGCGACAACCGCGCCGGAGAGATTCGTGAAGGCCGCCCAGGCTCCGGCTCCTCCCACAAAGATCACGCTCGCCAGCAGGCCCGCCACCAGGTGCCGGCGAATGGACCTGGAAACGTCATTGTTCTGATGAATGCCGGACACCGGGATCCTCCATGTCAGCGCGCTCGTTATCCTGTGTAGACTCGATGGCCTTGACCCCAGCGCCTGATGCCATCGCTGCCCCCTTAAGGACTTTGGAAAGCGCCTCATCACGCGCACCGAATGCTCGCTGCCGTCCACCTTCCATCACCAACACCAAATCCACGGCGCGGATGGCGCTCGGCCGATGGGCAACGACAACCGCAATGCCCTTGCGCTCGCGCACGGAGGCGATCGCCTTGACAACCGCAGCCTCGCCTTCCGCATCGAGATTGGCATTGGGTTCATCCAGCACAACAAGGAAAGGGTCTCGATAAAGAGCACGGGCAAGACCGATACGCTGGCGCTGCCCGGCGGAAAGTGCCGATCCGGCCTCACCAATCGGAGTTTCGTAGCCGTGCTCAAATCGGAGGATCAGTTCGTGCGTGCCCGCTGCTTTCGCCGCGGTGACAATAGCCTCAGGGTCAGGATTATCTTCAAAACGAGCGATGTTTTCGGCAATGGTGCCGTCGAATAGTTCAACACCTTGCGGCAAATAGCCGATATGACGGCCTAGCGCTTCCCGGTCCCATTGATCGAGGCTTGCGCTGTCGATGCGAACCTTTCCGGCGACCGGCGCCCATGCGCCGACGATGGCGCGCGAGAGTGTCGACTTGCCCGAACCCGATGCACCGATGATCCCGAGTGCGCTTCCCGCCTGAACGGCAAACGCAAGGCCGGTCACGGTCGGCTTCCTTTCGCCGGGCGGAACGATTGTCACGCCTTCGAGGCGGAGTTCGCGTTCAGGTGCAGGCATTGGCATAACAGGAGCGGTTTCAGGAACCTTTCCCAAGAGGTCCTCCAGCCGCGCCCAACCCTGGCGCGCCATGAGGAAGGGTTTCCAGCTTGAAATGGCCAGATCGACCGGAGCCAGCGCACGCCCCATCGTGATCGAACTGGCAATCATGACCCCGGCCGTAGTCTCCTGCCTGATGACAAGGTACGCGCCGACGGCAAGAATGGCCGATTGCAGCAGCACGCGCAGCGACTTTGAAATGCCACCCAGCCCACCTGCCAGGTCCCCGACTTTCCGGTTGGCGGCCAGATACTTGGCATTGGCCTTGTGCCATCGGGCAGCGATCCGCTTTGCGAGACCGAGAGCTTGCACGACCTCGGCATTGCGGCGCGCTGCTTCCAGTAGACCATTGCGTACCATGTTGTGGTCAATGGTATCGCGTATCGGCCCTTGCGAGAGAGTGTTGGTAAGGAGTGTCAGAGATGTGAGACCGATCGCCCCGATAAGTGCCGTCATGCCGATCCAGAAATGAAAGAGGAAGCAAATGCCAAGATAAAGCAGCATCCATGGCAGATCGAAGAACGCTGTCGGGCCGTTTCCACCTAAGAATCCGCGAACATTGTCGAGATCGCGTAGCGGCTGCAAGCCGTCGCCCGGCATGCGCGTTAAAAGCGGAAGGCGAACGATCGCATCGTGAACGCGTCCGGAAAACTGTTCATCGAAACGCTCGCCAATCCGCAGCAGCACGCGGGCGCGCAAAACGTCGAGCAGGCATTGGAACGCATAAAGCCCTGCAGCAAGCACGACGAGCCCCACTAGCGTCGATACGCTGCCACTTGCCAGAACGCGGTCGTAGACCTGAAGCATGAACAGCGGCGAGATCAGCGCAAGCACGTTGACCACGCCGCTGATCAACAGAATTCCCCAAATAGCGGAAGTCAGAGGGAAAGGTCTCAAAGCTGAATCCTTCAAGGAATGGTTACTCACGTAGGTCTCCGTGAGGATCTGGCGACCCAGCTCCCTATATTGCTCCCCGAGCGGCAACCGACTGCATCCGCTCGCTGATTCAGGATCAGTGCTCCCGCCGAATGTGTTTGGTTTGGCATCTAATGGAGCGGGTCAACAACAACACCGTCCGGCTGAAGGTTTGGAAGGGCAACGTCATCGTGGCCGGCCGCAAGGGCCCGAACAGGCTTCCGCCTCCACGCCTTCAGGGAGATTTCGGTGTACGACCAGCGCGACGTGCAGGGCTTCGTCAAGCTGTACACGCTGCGACTGCTCCCGGCGCCCCGGCCCATCGCAAGTAGCGGAAACGGAAAGCGCCCGCCCAGGGGGGCGGGGCGCTGTTCCGTATGGGTTTTCTGGATCAAACGAAGGTGAAGTCCGACGCGGTCAGGCCTAGGTCGGCCACGGTGACCACACCGCCCAGGTGGGCGAACTCATGCGCGCTGTCGTCGGCGGTGACATAGGCCAGAGTTGCGACTCTGTCGGTGTAGCTGCTTTGGTAGACAATGATGTCGCCGGCGTGCTCGCCGGAGATCGCACTCGCGGCTTCAGAAGCAGAGTTGAAAGATTCGCCAGTGATTACCACGACGTGTTCGCCGTTCGCACCCGAGGCCGCACCACTGTAGAAGCTGCTCACCGGGTAGCCGGACTGTATGCTGGCGTTGTTGACGAAGTTCGCGCCAAAACCGTCGTTGTAGAGGCCCACCGCATCGAAGGCGAACTTGTCCTCCGCCGGGTTGAAATCGGTGATAGTGGTAATGTCCGGCTTCGACCCGACACTCGGGTCGACCCCAGGCACCGGATTGTGGAACTGGAACACGAACGTGTCATTGTCGGTGCCCCCGGTCAACCTATCCTGGCCGTCACCCACGTAGAGGACATCCTGGCCGGGACCGCCGCTGAGCCTGTCATTGTCCTCACCGGAGATGCGCGCGTTGAAGCGGCCGTTGTCGCCGGAGAGATCGTCCCAGCCATCTCCGCCGAAGATGCGGTCGTTACCCTTGCCGCCAATGGCTCGGTCACTGCCCTGGCCAGCCGAGATCTCGTCGTTGCCGGCACGACCGTCAATCCAGTCATTGCCCTGGAAACCCTCCATCCAATCTTCAAGCTCGGTGCCGAGGAGTGTTTCGGAATCCGGGCCACCCTCGATAATCTTTGCCATCAAAAATACTCCTAATGATGCACCCTGCCTGACGCGTTTCATATTCCTCATCGGATAATTAGAGAAATCGATTGCTTGGATAGACACACATTTACGAGATGGATGCACTCACGTTCACTTCGCCCTTCTGCTGAGCAGTTGCGGGCTCGCTGGCGGCCGGGAAGCTGGTCGCCCAAGCAATCGATCTGAAGATTCGACACTCAAACCGGACCAGGACAACACTTCGTAACGGGGCCGTCCTGGTTGGGCCCCAAACGTCTCTCTGTTTGCTCGACGCCGGCATACCCGCACCGTGAGCGCTGGACGAGGACAAGTTCCGCTGGCGGAGAACGGCGTGATCGGCTTGCCGCGCCGAAACTGATGGCGCTCGTCGAAGGCATGGACTGGACACGCGTTCGAGCCGAACGGCGACGGCGTCCGGCCGGAAGGCGGTGGCGAAGTGACTCAGGCGCAAAAGGCGGGCTTCAGGCCGTGCACAATAAGCTTCTGTCGGCGTCATGACGAGAAGCGCTTCGGCCCGTCCCCACGAAATCGATACGCTCAAGGCGATGTTCGTCGCCATGGCGGCGGAGAAGGCCGAACTGCAACAACTCCGGAGCGAAACACTCAAGGCCGAGATCGTCCGGATGGCGACACTCAACGAGCCTGCCCAGGAGCGGATCGCCGACCTTCATGGGATCGTCAAGCAGCTGGAGCGCGCCGCTTCGGTCGCAGCTCCGAGAAGCTCGAACGTGACCAGCAGGCCTTCGCCTTCGACGAAATCCAGACCGGGCTCGGCGCGATTGAGTCCGAGCTCGAGGCCGCAAGACCGACAGGCGAGCCGCGACGTGCTGCGCGACCGCGCAAGGCGTTCCCGGCGCATCTGGAGCGGGTCGAGATCGTCATCCAGCCCGAGCCATGGGGGAAGAAGCGCTCCCGCAGCCAATGGTCCAGTCCGTCAAACGCGGTCGGCCGCACAGGCTTGCGAAACGGAACAGTCCCGCCCTCGCTTAGATACCGAGGCACCGTGTTGCGCGCGCACCCGAATTCTTTCGCCCGTCGGTTCATTCCCCAGCCAAGCTCATGCAGCCGCAGCATCGCTGCCACCTCTTCATGCTGAAGGATCTGCTCTCCCTGCATCGTTCTCGACAATGCAGGAATCGCCCAATCCCAATCGCCATCCATTCCTCCTCTCATAACCGAGGGGGTCAGTTTCTCAATTCGACCGACAACTGAGACGTCCGGTGCTCTTAGGCGGGGTAATCATACGAGATGCCTCCTGCAACATCATTTCCCGCATCCATAGGCTTGCCGGATCATTATTGTGAAGCGCAGGCCATTGGACGGCCTCCGTGAATGCGGCAGGAAGTGGCGGCGGAAGTTCGACAATCCGCAGGGGTGTTAATTTTGCGAAATGCTGCGCCAGCCGTAAGGGCATTGTCCCGATGCGGTTGGTGCCTGATAGAAGGGGCGGGATCATGCTAAAGCCCTGTACGACGACCTCGATACGTCTCTCGAAACCGTTCTCGAGCAAATACCATTCCTCGATGGAGGGCTGCCGGGTGTCCCCGAATTTAAGCACAACCTGCCCCATCGACAAGTATCGGTCGAATGTAAGTGGCTCTGACAGCTGCTTGTTCGTGCCGCAGCCTACGCATACGAGCATATCTTCGAACAGGGCTGCGCGAGGATGTTTCGACATGAACACTTCCGGCATAATCAGAAAATCAACGTCGCCGCGCCGGAGAAGCTCCTCGGGGTCGTCGGAAATAAGCAGACATTCGAAGCGGACGGCGGGAGCTTCCCGCGCAGCACGCTTTACGATCTTCTTAAAAAATACGAGCGTGAGGTAATCGGAAAGGATGATGCGGAAGCGACGATCCGATCGGGCCGGGTTAAAGGCGTCCCAGGAAATAATCGACAGCTGGATGTGCAGCAATGCCTCCCGGACTGCTGTGGCGAGCCCCTCCGCGCGCGGTGTCAAAATGAGTTCGCGGCCGTTCATCGTAAATAGCTCATCGCTGAAATAGGCGCGTAACCGACCGACGGCGGCGCTCATGGCCGGCTGGCTCAGGTTAATACTGCGGGCCGCGGCGGTGACTTTACGCTCCCTGATCAAAGCGTCCAGCACAACCAGGAGATTTAGATCGAGTCCCTTAAAACGCATGTATTGACCTATCCGACGCGTGGATGGGTATCGCCCAAAGAATCAATTTTACGAATGGTGAGTAGCGTCAACGCATCAGCCGACGACGAAATAGAGCAACCGATAGGAAGAACGGCAAAACCGTGTATATGCAAAGCGCGCCGATATGCAGGCCTATGCTGCCGGCCGGACGGCCAAGCATCGCCGGACGAATGAGGTCAATTGCATGTGCGAGCGGCAACAAGGAGGCGACGTCCTGAAAAGCGCCGGGCAATTGGTTGACCGGAAACATCGCGCCGCAAAGGAACAGCATGGGTGTTATAACAAGCGTATTATAAAATATGAAATATTCATAACTGGGCGCAAGCGCCGTGACGACCATCGCTAGACTCGCGAAGGCGAGGCCACTGAGAGCGATGACTGGCAGCAAGCAGAGGATGGATGGCCACGATGTGTAGCCGAGCGTGGTGGCAACAATAGTGATTGCTGTGCCCGCCATCAGGGCCTTGGTGGCTGCCCACGCCAATTCGCCGAGTAAGATATCGCCGAGCGTCAGCTGAGTGCATAGCATTCCTTCCCAGGTGCGCTGGTTGTCCATGCGGCCGAAACTCCCGTAAACCGTTTCAGCAGTCGCCGATGCCATCGCGCTTGTGGCAACCATGCCAGCCGCGAGAAACGCAATGTACGAAGTGCCCTCAACAGGACCTATCATTGTTCCGATGCCAAAGCCGAGACCGAACAGATAGATCATCGGATCGGCGAGGTTGCCGAGAACCGATGCAAGCCCGATTTTCTTCCATCCAAGATAGTTGCGGCGCCAAACCGCGACCCAATTCCACGCATTGGCGGGCATGGCCGCCGCATAACGTTCGCCCATTGTTCAGTCCTCCATCTCGCGCCCGGTTAGCCGCAAGAACACATCCTCGAGATTGGGGGGACGCTGCAGAAGGCGCAGACCCGCGCGCCCGCGTAGCTGCACCAGCACCTGCTCCGGATCGGGTGCATAGCAAAAAAGCGTCTCACCGCTCACCTCGATGCGCTGTGCGTACGGCCGGATCAGCGCACCCAGTTCATGCGGATTGCCGCCGTAGACCTCGACCACGTCACAGCCGATCTGCTCGTCAATGAGTGCGGACGGGCGGCCTTCGGCGATCTTGCGCCCCTCCTCCATAACGCACAGCCGATCGCACAGCCGCTCGGCCTCTTCCATGAAATGGGTAGTCAAAAGAATAGTCTTGCCCCGCGCCAGCAGCGATCGCAGCCGTTCCCAGATCAGGTGGCGGGCCTGCGGATCGAGGCCGGTGGTCGGCTCGTCCATCACCAGCAAGTGCGGGTCATTGATCAGCGCACGCGCGAGCGTCAGGCGCCGCTTCATGCCGCCGGACAGTTCGGCGACGCGCGCATCCGCTTTGTTCTCGAGGCGGGCGAACTCAAGCAGCGATGGTATGACCGCTTCGATCTGGCGTCTGCTCATCCGGAAGTAGCGCCCGAACACCAACAGGTTCTCGCGTACAGTGAACGCGGTATCAAGATTGTCGAACTGCGGGACCACGCCGATGCGCATACGTGCCAAACGCGCGCGCGCCGGCACTGGAGCGCCGAGCACAGTAATCTTCCCCGCATCAGGCGATGTCATGCCGAGGACCATACGCGCAATCGTGCTTTTGCCCGCACCGTTCGGTCCCAGGAGCCCGAAGCATTCCCCCGCCGCAACGCGGAACGACAGTCTGTCGACAACGAGCTTGTCATAAGTTTTGCTTACGTCAGTAAGATCGATCGCTACCATGGACATGGGTTCATTTTACCGAGAGGGACGCCAAGACTGGCGGTTGCTTGGTTGCCTGCCGGACCTGAAACTGTGACTCGTCTTCGCCATCCCAGCCGCCGATAACGAACTGATCGACATCACAAGGATTTAGCCCCTGTTCCGCCAAAGCGGCGACAATTGCGTCGAGATTATCGATGGTTTGATAACGCGGATTGTTGTGCCGCTTTTCCTGCTCAACGCAGAAGACGAGCCGTCCATCCTCGACAAGGGCGATCGCCCCATCATGGGTCAGCTTGGTACCACAGATGCGCATAGTGTCTCCACGTTAACGGCGATAGATTCGATTGATCAGGAAGCGGAAAGCGGGTTCCGGAAACGGACGAGCAAGCAGTCTTCGTTGACCGACTCGCCCCGACACTCAAGACGCTCTACCTCGATCAACGTTTCGTTCAGCATGGCGATGACCGGCTCAGCACCAGCGGCGTGACCCCAGCGACGGCAATTAGCATCCCTTGCCGATCCGAAGATCAGATGCCCGCCTGGCGCAAGCACCCGCACCAGGTTTTTGACGGCCGCGCGCATCTCGGCTATGTCTTCGAGGTAGTATAGGACCTCCGCCACAACGATCAGGTCAAACAACTCGTCGGTCGAAAACTGTTGAACATCGGAGACTATCCAGTTGATGCGCGACGGCTCCTTTATCCGTTGACGTGCTCGAGCAATCGCTTGCGCCACCACATCGATGACGGTGAGCCCTTGGCAGTTGGGAGCTAGTTTTTCCGTGAATGCGCCGGCAGCGCACCCGACTTCGAGGGCATTTGTAATGGAGCCTTGGGCAAGCGCCAGCTGGAGCATTTGCGTGTGGCGCTCCCGCTCGAACGGATTGCCGTCGAGGCGCCACGGATCGTCTGCGGCCAATTCCCGATCGAGCAACTGATGATTCATGTTCTGGGTCAAACTCGTCCACCTCTCGTCCACCTAGGTAATTAGCGATCACTCGTCGCCGCAGATGTTGCTCGACAGCGCTAATCCCGAAGAATCCGCGCAAGATTGAGCCTGCGAAGCGGAGCCGCATGCGGCGAGAATTCTGCCCTGCTTGATCCAGTGATCGGAGTTTGGGTGGGGGTCTGTCTTCCCCCAGTGTTCGATGTAGCGACAGCAGAGCTTCGCGACAGCCAATCGCTATTGCTCAATGTACACAGCGCGTAGGCCTTCAAGGGAAGTAAGAGAAAGATGTTGATGAACGTGTGCAGGGAAAAGCCCAGAAATCGAAACTGTCGAGCACGAAATGCTACCACGCTGCATCGGAGCATGGTCATGGACACAATCATCAGTCCTGTCCACCAAGGCACAGTGCCTGTCAGTGCGAAATGTGCGAGGCCCGTTAGTACCGATAGGGCGAGGAGTAGCGGCCCGAGATTCTGTCCGACCACGTCCAACGTGAGATAGCTATTGAGGCCGGGCAGCAAGCGCAGCCCAAGCAGCGTGTCCCGGAATGTGCTTCGTGCCCAACGGAGTTGTTGGCGCAGATACGGTCCGAGTCTGTTTGGAACGACTGTGGCCGCGATGGCGCCCGGAACGTACTCGGTTCGAAAGCCTGCTTTCAGCATGAGGATAGTGAGATGGCGATCCTCCCCGAAGTCGCTTGGCTTGCCCCGAAAAAATTGCGACTCGTACTGGTCCAGTAACAAAAGGAGCGCAGACCGGCGGTACATGGCACATGGGCCGCAACAGCACATAACGGCACCGAAGCGAGCCTGTGCCGCGCGCTCCTCGTTGCAAGCCAGCCAGTACTCCATGTCTATCAGCCTTGTCAGCCAGCTCTCGCTCCGGTTACTGGCAATCAACTGACCCATGACTGCGCCGACCGCTGGATCTCGCATCTTCGGTACAAGCTTGGTGATGACGTCGGACGCGAGTATCGTGTCTGAATCAACGTTAAGCACCAAATCCCCGGATGAGCGGCGTATCGCGGCGATCTGCGCCTTGCGCTTTCCAACATTCTCGGGAAGCAAAATGATGTCGAACCTAGGGTCGCGCGCGTAGGTTTCGTGGACAGTTCCTACGGCTTCGCGATTTCCAGAACCGTCATCAACCACATAGACCCGAAGTCTTCCGGCGTATTCTTGGTCTGCAATGGACGCCAGGCACTCTGAAAGCGTGCGCGGATCCTCGTTGAAGCAGGGGACGATGACATCCACGCTGGGCAGTTGATCGGAGCCGACGAGATCCTCCAACGCCGATGAGTCGTTTGTCGGCAGAGCATAAATCCCCTGCATGCTCTTATAAGCAGTCGAGAGCAGTGCATAAAGCGAAATGGCCACAGTGCTGGTTGTACCAAGAAGAGTCATGGGATCTCGTTTGTTCAGTGATGTTGAGGAAGTGAGCGGATTACAAATCCGCGCTCATGAAGTGCTGGAATCAGCCGGGACAGCGCCGTGACCGTCTGGTCGCGCAGACCGGCGTGAGCGCCCTGGCTCAACTCGCCGGGAGGGCATCCGTCGTGCAAGAGTACGATTGCGCCCGGCCGGACAGAGGCGAGCACGGTATCGATAATCGCGTCGACCCCAGGGCGAGACCAATCTCGAGGGTCGACGGACCAATGGAGGGCCGTCAGCCCGGCGATCTGTGACGCTGTGAAGACTTCTTCGCTCCAGGCCCCGTAGGGCGCGCGAATATAGCGCACCGAGGCCTGAGGGCACGCCCTCATGATGGCGCCGTTCGCTTCAAAGATCTCACGTTGCACTTCGCCGAAGCCGCATTTGTACAGATCCGGATGAGTCATCGTGTGGTTGCCTAGCTCGTGCCCTTCTGCAAACATTCGTTGGATTAGATCCGGGTGCTCTAAGGCGTAGGCGCCGATGACGAAGAAAGTGGCCGGCACCCGCTGCTCTGCCAGCACATCCAGAATCTCCGGTGTGAAAAGTGGATTGGGACCGTCGTCAAACGTCAGATAAACGCTGCGACGGCCGGTGCCGTCAGAGCACTCACGGCGCACTTCGTACAAGCAATCGGGACGGCTCATAGCTCTGGTCCGTTCCGATCGATCATCGTGCCCGTGGGCCATTCGCTGATCGGCCGTCCAACTGGCAGAACAATGGTGAGTGCGTCATCAATGCGTGTGGGCGGCAGGTCGAGGCGCGCCTCTGGTCGGGTGGAGCGCACGCGAATTCCCGACAAGACGGCCAAAGGGCTGTATCGCCGCCCGAACCTCTCAACATGATTCCGCAGCGCGTGCCGGACGGTTCCGAAAGCGAATGGAACGCCAAGCTCCTGCAGTATTGGAAGCACGACATGGATTGAATGGGCGATTCCGAGACTCTCAAGATCCGGACGTACCCCGTACAGGCCCAGCTCAGCCACCAACAGATCGACCGCGTCAACCTTGATGAAACGGCGCAGTATGCCCATGTGAGCCGCTACACCGTTCGAATCATAGGCGATTGCGCGGAGTTCAGGCCTGGCGCCGGCCCAGCTTCGACTACCTTCGAACGGTTCTGCGTTGGACGCCCCAGTCGGCCCGTAGGTATTACGAAAGAACTGGGCGAGCTCGACGTGGTCCGAGAGCTGCAACTCGTTTTCCCAGCACAATTTCCACTGCACCTGAGGGCGCATTCAGGACCTCTCTTCAAAATAGTTTCTTGCGGGCCGCATTACCCGGCCAAAGCGGCGGCGTTGTTGGCTGCACTCAACCGTTGTCGTTAGCGACGGTGAGCCAGCCGGTGGGGGCTCGCCAATGAGCTCTCTCGATGTTCCCGCCCGTGTGGCGGCGCCGTCGATTTGAGCTTGACGTCGGTCATTTACGTTCCTCTAATGCATGGTTCGTAAATTCGTAAAATTGATTGTTTAGATGATGCCCATCCACACGCTGGATAGATCAGGATATGCGGTTTAAGGGGCTGGATCTGAATCTCCTCGTTGTGCTGGACGCTCTGATCAGGGAGCGTAAAGTCACTGCCGCGGCCAACAGTATTAACCTGAGCCAGCCGGCCATGAGCGCCGCCGTCGCTCGGTTACGCGCCTACTTCAGCAATGAGCTATTTACGATGAACGGCCGCGAGCTCATTTTGACACCGCGCGCGGAGGGGCTTGCCCCAGCAGTCCGGGACGCATTGCTGCACATCCAGCTATCGATTATTTCCTCCGACGCCTTTAACCCAGCCCAATCGGATCGTCTCTTCCGAATCATGCTTTCCGATTACCTCACGCTCGTGCTTTTTAAGAGGATCGTAGAGCGTACTGCGCGGGAAGCTCCCGCCGTCCGCTTCGAATGTCTGCCTATTTGCGACGACCCCGAGGAGCTTCTCCGGCGCGGCGACGTTGATTTTCTGATTATGCCGGAAGTGTTCATGTCGAAACATCCTCGCGCAGCCCTGTTCGAAGATATGCTCGTATGCGTAGGCTGCGGCACGAACAAGCAGCTGTCAGAGCCACTTACATTCGAGCGATACTTGTCGATGGGGCATGTCGTGCTCAAATTCAGGCACACCCGGCAGCCCACCATGGAGGAGTGGTATTTGCTCGAGCACGGTTTCGAGAGACGTATCGAGGTCGTCGTACAGGGCTTTAGCCTGATCGCGCCCGTCCTATCAGGCACCAACCGCATCGGGACCATGCCCTTACGGCTGGCGCAGCATTTCGCAAAAACAACACCCCTGCGGATTGTCGGACTTCCGCCGCCACTTCCTCATCCCGCATTCACGGAGGCCGTCCAATGGCCCGCGCTTCACAATACTGATCCGGCAAGCCTGTGGATGCGGGAAATGATGTTGCAGGAGGCATCTCGCCTGGCGCCTTTGCTTGAAAGCTATTGAGCGTCTCGGGCTTCCTGGAGGCGGTCGCGATCGCGTAGGAGCGGTTGCCATTCGGGCGTCAGGCCTTTGGCTCGGCAGAGCGGCGCAGTTCCTTGCTGAGTACGAGGGCCAGGAACGAGCAGAACACATGCCCGGGTTGGTGCTGAGTTGACTGCCGCCTCCGATTTCGCGTGCGAAGTCCCAGAAGATGTCTAGCCCCACTCAATGCCAACTTTGCCGGCCTTGCCGCGGCTTTTCACGCGCGGCCTGGCGAGGAGATGCCGGTCGACGAGGTCAATCGCAATGGACTGTGCCGGCCTCGCTCGGCTACTGGCGTGAGGCATCCTTGACGACACCGCCCTGCACCGACAACGTCGAGATGTTGGCAATGAAGCCGGTCGCGATTGACGCTGCGGATGTAGGCAATTTACCTCGCGCTTCCGCCTGAACGCGTGGCCGATCCGTTCACCAATTGGCGCTTCATCCTGGGCCGCGGCTGAGGCCTGTGGGGTGCGGCTACCCCGCGTGGATGGGATCATCAATCAACTTTCTCTCATTTATGAAAGGAAACTTCCCCGCTTACGATAGAAGCCATCAGTTTCATATATTTTCCGGCAGATGAATGTCGAACGGCAGAAATGTCTGTCCTGGTGTTTCAGCAGTGCCGGTCTCGATAGCCCGCGTCATCAGCGTTATCAACTCCTGGGAAAGCCGGCGCATTGGCGTGGCGACCGCCATCGTGATGATGTTATCAGCGAGTGCCGCCCGAGATTCCGGCGTGATTTCATTCACGATCGCGACGAGATCGCGACTTTTACCCTCTTCCCGGACCGCGGAGATCGCGCCCTCCATGCCGCCCCCGGCGACATAGAAGCCGACGAGCTCGGGTTCCCGCTGCATGAGATCAAGCGTTGCCTCGTAGGTGACCTGCCGTTTCTCCAGGTTCACAAGCGGATCGAGCACCTCGAACGTCGGCGCGTTCTCACGGCAATAGGAGCGAAAGCCGACGTCACGGAGCTCGTGCCCCTGGAAACGATGGCTACCGACAAACACCGCCACCTTGCCGGGCCGTTTTGCGACCTTGGACACCATCCAAGCGGCCGTGCGCCCCACCTTTCGGTTGTTGAGGCCGATATAGCCCTGTCGCACGCCGGCGGCGAAGTCGGAAAGCAGCGAGAAAACCGGAATGCCTTTGGCCTTGAGGTCCTCAACCGCTGCTGTAATTTTTGGGTGGTCCGGTGCCACCATCGCGATCGCATGGCAGCGTGCGCCCAAATCCTTGAGCGGTGCGATTAGGTCGCTCGGCATATGTGACGGGGCGAATTGGATGAGCGGAATGCCGTGGAAGGACTGGGCCAAATTGACCGACGCTTCGACCTCGCGCGCAAAGTCTTGGTAGAAATGCTGGGCCGGTTTTCTCAAGATGAAGCCCAGACGGTAGCACGGTAGGTCTCGCCGCAAGCGCTGCTTGATGAGCCCGGCAGCATGATAGCCGATCGCGTGGGCGGCGTCGTGGACCCGCCGCGCGGTCTCCTCGCGCACCGGATGGCGGGCGTTCAGAACCCGATCGACCGTTGCTACGCTGACTCGGGCTTCGCGGGCGAGATCGGTAATTGTGGGGCGCTTGGTCATGGGTCCTATTCTGATTGGTTTTTGACGCAGGCTGGCTCTCTGTCACCTAGCGCGATTCGACAATGCTTTCGGGTGGGCAAAGTGAAGACGCCCGCATACTGAATGATCGACAGCGTATTGGACTACTCCAGACGTAGACCGGCCGGGTATAACGGAAGGTTCATTCGCTTAGGGCGGCGATGATTTGCACTCACACATTTAGCGCTTCTGATACATGGTCCGTGAGGCGCCGTTTAGAGCCTGCGAGTCGATCGTTCAGGTCATGTGACCAGCTTGGCGAAACCGGTCGCGGTGCGTCGCCCTTACTCGGCGGAGGATAGCCGGTTTGATGCCTCGGCAAGCTGATGACCGCAGAAGGCGGCTTTCATCTGCGCTTGGTCCAATTCTCCTTCCCAGCGGGCGACGACGAGGGATGCCACTGCGTTACCAACGCAATTCGTCAACGCCCGGCATTCGGACATGAAGCGGTCGATGCCGAGTATCAGGGCCATCCCAGCAACGGGAACACTCGGAACTACGGCGAGCGTAGCAGCCAGGGTGATGAAGCCCGCACCTGTCACACCTGCAGCGCCCTTGGAGGAAAGCATCGCAACGAGCAGCAGCAGCACCTGATCGCCGATTGACAGATCGGTGTTCGTCGCCTGCGCGATGAAGAGGGCCGCCAGGGTCATGTAGATATTCGTGCCGTCCAGATTGAACGAATATCCGGCCGGGATGACGAGACCCACAACCGAACGCCTGGCGCCCGCCTTCTCCATCTTCTGCATGAGCGAGGGGAGCGCGGCCTCCGAGGAGGACGTTGCGAGGACAAGCAGCAGCTCTTCCTTGATGTAGCGAATAAGAGAACAGATCGAAAAGCCGTTGTAGCGGCAGACCGCGCCGAGAACCCCGAACACGAAGAGGAAGGCGGTGAAATAAAACGTCGCGACCAGCATCGCGAGGTTGACGACCGAACCGATGCCATATCTTCCGATGGTGAAGGCCATTGCGCCGAAAGCGCCGATCGGCGCGGCTTTCATCAGAATGCCGACGAGCTTGAAGACAGGCGCGATGAGCGCCTGAAGGAAGGAAACGACAGGCTTGCCCGTCTCTCCGGCCATCGCGAGCGCCATGCCGAACAGAACCGAGAAGAACAGCACCTGCAGGATGTCGCCTTCCGCGAAGGCACCGACAATCGTTGGCGGGATGATGTTCATCAGGAAGCCGGTGACCGACTGCTCGTGGGCCTTTGCGGCATAGGTATTCACGGCCTGGACATCGAGCGAGGCCGGATCGATGTTGAGACCGGCGCCAGGCTGGACGACATTGGCGACGATGAGGCCGACGATCAGCGCCAGCGTCGAGAAGGTGAGGAAATAGACCATTGCCTTGCCGGCGACCCGGCCGACCTTGTGAAGATCGTTCATGCCGGCAATGCCGGTCGCAATTGTCAGGAAGATGACAGGCGCGATGATCATCTTGACCAGCTTGATGAAGGCATCACCCAGCGGCTTCAGGCTCTCGCCGGTCCCCGGATAGAAATAGCCAATTGCGACGCCTAGGGCGATGGCGGCAAGCACCTGCGCGTAAAGCTTGGCATAGAAGGGTTTGCGGGGCGCGGGACTCGCGCCGCGGACTTGTGCAGCTGACACTGTTTCTCTCTCCCTGACCGGATCGAGGTGGCGTGACTTCTCCCGGGCTTCTCCCTATCGCGGCGCTCCGGTCGAACGCTGCACCAACGCCGCCGCAATACCCATGCCAAATGGATCCGCATGACCTGAACTGACGTTGGGCTCGCCAATGATGGGATGAATGCGGTGGCACAAGACGGGAATGACAAGGCCGCCGTCCAGCACGCGCTTGATGTTCTCCGGCAGATTGCCGGTCGATCTCTCTGGCTTGCGGTTTTGCTGCACATCGTGGCGGGCTCCTCGGTTTGCCGACTTTGGGAAGGGCCGCATCGCTGGCACCAGGGCGCAGAATTGCCGTGTTCTTTGCCGCGCTCCCGCTGCAGCGACAGCTTGAAAGCGACGTCGAGACGTAGGGATTGACGCCGCTGGTGCTGACCGCGACGATGCGGTTCAGAAGTTCCGAGCACCGCCGAGAAAGCCGCGCTTCGACCGCCACCTTCGCGCCTTCACACGCGACGCCGCCGCCTTATCTGCGTCATCAATATCGAGGAAATGGCGGTTGCCGCGACCGACCAGTGTCGTCGGCAGTGATTATCGCTCCCGCCCCTGGTTCGCAGGCGCTGGTGACTGGCACGGCCCGGCAACTCGGCGCGGTCAGCCGCTCGGGCACCGCATCGCCGGCGCCGTATTTCTCTCGTTCAACATCGCCGACAAAAATTAGAACTGATGAATTCTATCATAGGCCGCGAGGTTTCCTTTCACGAATGAAAGAAAGCTCGATTGACTATCCCGCCTCGCTCCAGTCTTTTGAAAATCAACGTGTGGTTGCCCCCGTGCAAGCCGAGAACGTGGCCAAGCTTCGTGGAGGGAGAGCCAAGCGATGCGTCAGGGGTCGACCCGCTTTGTACTCGACCACACGGCGGTGGCACGAGTTCACGTCAGAGCATTTTCGCGCTTGCCCGCGACGTCGCGGGCGCACATGCCGCCGGCATGCATTTCATGGCGCGAGATCGAGGATCACATGCACCACAACATTCCCAAATCAGAACAAAATGCCAGCGAGTGCCGCATTTCGCTTCCGGATGCGAAAAGGGCTTACCCAAAGTCCGAGACGAACACCGCGGTCCCTTTTGTGCCATCGCACGAGCACGCGCTTATCGGCATCTTCGAAATATCGAAAGTACTCACCGACCCCGCCCGGCTCGAAGTCACGTTGGCCAAGGTCGTCGATCTCCTGCCCTCGTTTGTGCAGATGCGGCACGGCATCATCGCTCTCTTCGACGCTGAGGGCGCACTGGACATCACCGTAGTCACCGGCTGCGACGAGAACAGCGATGAGCGCTCCCGGATGCGCCTGCCGCGCAAGGCAATCGATCTGATTGTGACGACGGACACGCCGCTCGTCGCCGAGAACATAGCGGTGCATTCGGCCTTCACTGCCGCTGACATAGAGGTGCTTGGGGCCTCCGACCCCGTGTCGTTCATTGGCGTTCCCATTCGTGTTGATGGGAACGCCGTAGGCACGCTGACTATCGACCGCGCCTTGGACAGCAGGTCAACGTATCGGCTCGATTATGATGTCCGGCTGCTCACCATGATCGCCAACATGGTGGGACAGACAGTCAAGTTGCACCGCTTCTCCGCGGGCGACCGCGAACGACCGACAGAGGTGGAAGATCGGCTGCAAACGCAATTCTCTGGTGTCAAGCACCCTGCACCGCCGCGCAAGAAGGTTCACGTCAAGGGGATGATTGGCGATAGTCCGGCGCTAAGCGCGCTGCTCGAGAAGATCGCAGTGGTAGCTAAGGCAAAGACCACGGTTCTGTTGCGAGGCGAATCCGGTACCGGGAAGGAGCTGGTCGCCAAGGCAATTCACGAGTTGTCGCCGCGCGCCAAGCGGCCCTTCATCAAACTCAATTGTGCAGCGCTGCCAGAGACAGTCCTGGAATCCGAATTGTTCGGTCATGAGAAGGGTGCCTTCACAAGCGCGTTCAATTCCCGCAAGGGTCGCTTTGAGCTCGCCGACAAGGGGACGTTGTTTCTGGATGAGATCGGCGAGATCTCGGCCTCCTTCCAGGCAAAGCTACTGCGCGTGCTGCAGGAGCAGGAGTTTGAGCGCGTCGGCAGCAACCAGACCATCAAGGTCGACGTTCGCGTGATTGCCGCCACGAACAGGAACCTTGAAGAGGCGGTTGCAAGGAATGAGTTCCGTGCCGACCTATATTATCGCATCAACGTGGTTCCCTTGCTGGTGCCGGCATTACGCCAAAGGCGCAGCGATATTCCGCTCCTCGCAGCTGAGTTTCTCAAGAATTTCAACGATGAGAACGGCCGTACGCTGACCTTCGATGCGCGTGCGATTGAAGTACTGATGAAATGTGAATTTCCCGGCAACATTCGCGAGCTTGAAAATTGCGTGCACCGGACAGCGATCCTGGCGGAGGGACGATCAATCGGGAGAAACGACTTTGCGTGCTCCCACGACCAATGCTTTGCCGAGGCGCTGCGGAAGAGCAGATCGGGCAAGGCCGCGCTGCAACCAGCGCCAATCCTCCCAGAGGCAGTGAATCCGGCCACGCCGCCGGATGCGGCCGCTCGTTCGGCCGCCACCACAGTCCCGCCTGCCGGAGCAACCCACTCATTGGGCGCGAGGACCACCGACGCCGAGCGCGTCATTGCTGCCATGGAAAGATGTGGCTGGGTGCAGGCAAAGGCGGCGCGCCTGCTTGGACTGACCCCGCGCCAGATTGGCTACGTGCTGAGGAAATACGGCATCGAGGTCAAGCGTCTGTGAAAGCATGACTCAGGCGGATTAGCTGAGACCGCTTAGCGGCTTGGCCCGCGCAGGGATGCAGATCCGCGTCCGCGTCAAGTCGATTCGACCGAGGACAGCCTGGCCGAATTCCCGTGGCAGCCGGCGTTGCGACCATCTTGTGAAAGGCGACGCTGCCATCGTCAATCCGTCCGCCATGTTGCTCTCGTTGCGAGCTCATACGGATGCCCCTGTGCGACTGAAACGGAGATAAAATATGTCCGATGCAAAACTGCAAGCTGTGCTTTCGTCTCTTCCGCAAGGGACGCGACAGTTAGATGCTCTGCCGTCCAACGGACCAGCGCCGGACAAAAGTTTTGTCAAGCTGAATACGAATGAGAACCCGTTTCCGTTGCCGCCAATCATAATGCAAAGTGCAGTGGCGGCCCTCAATCGCCAGTATCTGTATCCGGACGACGATAACATCAGCTTGAGGGAAGCAGCGTCCAATACCTATGGCGTATCCACGGATCAGGTCATCGCAGGCAACGGGTCGTCTGAACTGCTCGGACTCATCTACAGAGCTTTCCTCGCCCCTGGCGACAAGGTGGCGATGATATCGCCAGGGTTTTCGTTCAACCGCAAACTTGCCATGTTGCATGGTGCTGAGTTTCTCGAGATCGGATGTCAAACTCATTCGCTGCCAATGGAGCAATTGCTTTCCGGTCCGGCAAAAGACGCCAAGTTCATTCTGGTGGCCAATCCAAACAATCCGACCGGAACATTCCTCTCGATAAGCAATATCGAACGCCTCGTGGCACAATCGGATCGCCTGGTCGTCCTTGATGAGGCCTATGTCGACTTTGCACCCGATCACGGGCTGCGCCTCATCAACCGTTATTCGAACCTTCTGATCTTGAGAACATTTTCGAAGAGCTATGCCGCCGCCGGCATTCGCGTCGGTTTCGGTTTCGGTCACCCTGAGATTATTGGCAGGCTGCGCAACATCCAGAACGTCTTCAACATGAACGTGATCGGGCATGCGGTTGGTATCAGCGTGCTTGCGCATCGCGGCGCCTACGCAGAGAACCACAAGCACATCAGACATGAACGACAGCGAGTGACAGCCGCACTGTCGCAACTTGGATTTTCCGTAACGCCCTCCCACGCAAATTTCTTGCTAGCCCGTGTGCCAGCGGGACAGGACGGCTCATGGTGGCAAGCAGCCTTGGAAAGGCAAAAGATACTCGTTGCCTACTTTCCGGACAATGGTTTGGAACATTGCATCCGCGTCAGCATCGGCACAAAAGAGCAATTGGATGCATTTCTTGCTGCCGCTCGCGATATAGTTGGAAGCTTAAACATACCAAGCACCACGGGCAGGGGAGCGTCAGGCTCTGCTCGTTCGGTACGCTGACGCTAATCCGATATCACACATTGCTATGTTTAGACTTGCTTGGTCACCCAAGCACGACAACATTTTTCTTTAAAATCGGGGACAATATCGAGTGACAAACGTCTTTCCTTCAAACCTAGCCTTCGGCATCTTCGATCATCTGGACGAGGACGGCCTCGATATCGCCCGGCAGTACGAAGATCGCCTGATATTAGCAGAGGCGTGCGATCAGCTAGGGTTCTATGCCTATCATCTCGCAGAGCACCACTGTACCCCCCATGGGAGAGGTCCATCGCCGAATCTGTTCTTATCGAGCGTCGCCCAGCGCACCCGGCGCCTGCGTCTCGGACCCTTGGTGATGCTGCTTGCGCTTTATCATCCGCTGCGTGCGTTCGAAGAGATCTGTATGCTGGACCAGTTGAGCGGTGGCAGGCTCGAACTGGGCATAGGGCGCGGTGCTCTCCCGATCGAATTGGGTTACTTCGGGATTGGTGCGGACGCGGTGCCGGGCCGCTATGCGGAAGCCAGCGAAATTCTTGTTGAAATACTTGTTAATGCCATGAAGGTTGGCACGCTGTGCTATCAAGGCCGCCATTTTGAGCTCAATGACGTTCCTTTGACGCTAAGACCTCATCAGCGTCCACATCCGCCGACATGGGTCGCCGCCAATCGACCCGAGTCCGCAGCCTGGGCCGCTGCGAATGGAGCAAATATCGCGTGTGTAGGACCTTCCTCTTCTGTTCGCAAAACTACTGATGCGTTCCGCGCCTATCAAGAGGACAACACTGGCGCGGGCGATCGAGCGCCATTTATTGGATTGCTCCGCATGGTCGTGGTTGGGCGTTGTGACACACATGCCTATTCGCTCGCGGCACCTGCTTACGAACGATGGCTCAAGAGCTTCCAATTCCTTTACGAGCTTAACACTATCCCCACTCCACCCAACCTGCCGCTGACCTTCGATGCGGCAGTCGAGAGTGAATTGTGCGTGGTAGGATCAGCAGCGTCTGTGCGAGAAGCTCTGCTCAGTCAGTTGGAAGAGGCAGGTGCTAACTACCTTCTTTGTCAACTGGCATTTGGGAATCTGCCGCTAGATGCTTCCCTATACACCGCGACGACCATTCAATCCGAAATCATGGCTCGACTTGGCTGACCATGAAATTCGCGGTCTGATCCGAAGGTAAATCGTTGTAACAGCGCTCCCTCACATTGCTCGAGCGTGCACGTGGTGGGGATTGGGAAATCGTGAGGGAGGCCAAACTGACGACGAGCCGGCGGCACAGATTACCAGGTTTGTGCGTTGGCCGGCATCTGGGCACGGTGTGAGACTGCACGATCCTAAGGAGATGATGGCCGAGCGCGTCACGATGCCGGCACGCATCTGCTCGTCGCGCTCGCGCTAGTCGTTGCCCATAGCCCGCCGCAAGAGGTTCTTCTCGACCGGGGCGGCGCCGGTGGCGGCTCCCGCATCCAGCTTCATCAGCGGCTCGGCGGTAGCAAAGCCGTCACTCGCTACGGCGCTGTTGAGGGCGCGCTCGCGAGCGGCTTTGCTACGCCGAGCGACACCACCTGGAGCGAGTTCGCCCGATGTCGCGGCGTGCACCGCGGTCGGATAACGACGCTGGAGGAAATCGTTCGCAGCCGGTCTTCACGATCCGCGCGAGTGCTTTGCATGAATGCTGCCTGCTTCCTCGTCTGCGGCGGCCTGAGTGTCCGCCGGCACGCCCGAGGTCAATGTCAGTACCACAAGGCCGCCAAGACGTCAGGTCTGGGAGCCGGCTTGTACGGTCGTATCGTGTTCTGGAATATCGTCAAAGGAGGCGTAGTTGAGATTGTAGAGTTTGGAATACAGGCCCCCCATGGCTAATAGCTGATCGTGGTTGCCAGTCGCAATAACTTGGCCATTCTGAAGCACGATGATGCGGTCGGCACCCCGGATCGTGGCAAGACGGTGGGCGATGACGAGGCCAGTGCGCCCTTCAAGCAGCTTTATCAGAGCCTTCTGAATCTGCATTTCCGTGTAGCTGTCGATGTTGGCGGTAGCTTCGTCGAGCACGAGGATCTTGGCGTCGGCGACGAGGGCGCGGGCGAAACTGATAAGCTGGCGCTGGCCGAGAGATAAGTTGTCGCCGCGTTCGCCAAGTTGGGTCTCATACCCGTCGGCGAGGCTCATTATGAAGTCGTGGGCGCCGACCGCCTTGGCGGCCTCGATCACCTTGTCGCGCGTGGCTTCCGTCTTGTGGTATCGAATGTTCTCGAAGACCGTCCCGGTGAACAGGAACGGCTCCTGCAGCACCATGGCGACCTGGCGGCCGAGCGATTCCTGGGTGAGATCGCGCACATCATGTCCGCCGACCAGCACTTGGCCCTGCTGAACATCATAGAAGCGGTGGACCAGGGCCATCGCGCTCGATTTGCCAGAACCGCTCGGCCCGACCAGTGCGACCGTCTCGCCGGGATTGACCCGGAAGGAGACATTTTTCAGAACCGAACGGTTCGGATCGTAGCCGAAGGTGACGTCCCTAAACTCGACCGAGCCGTCCATTTCGGGCGAAAGCACCTCGGCATTGGGTTTGTCCTGAACATCGATCTTGACGTCGAGCACATCGGTCAGGCGCTTGCCTGAGGCCATGGCGCGCTGCATGATCGAATATTGCAGGGTGAGTGAGCGGATCGGGTCAAAGAAGCGCTGGATGTAAAACAGGTAGGCAACCAAAACCCCCACATCTATGCGGCTATTCACGACCATCGAGCCGCCGACCACAATAACGGCGGCCAAGGCGAGGCCGGTGAGGCCATCGACGATGGGCAATATCGCCAGTGCATATCTGGCAGCGATCAGTTGGGTCCTGAGGTTGGCATGGGCCCGGTCGTCAAAAAGAATGAAATTCACCTGCTGGCGATCCATTGACTGTATGGTCCGCACGCCGTGAATGGCTTCGGCCAGCGCGCCATTGACGACGGAATTGGTTTCGTGTGCAGCCATGAAGGCGTCGCGGGCACGTGGCAGCCAGACAATGCGGACGATCACCAGGATCGGCAGAACCGAGAGCGTCAGGAGGCCGAGGCGGAAGTCGAGCCACAGCATTACGAAAACGATGCCGAAGAGAAGCGCAACATCGCCTACGGAATATACCGAGGTTTCGAGGAATTCCTGTATGGAGTTAACGTCGCCTTGCAGGCGCGACATGAGGCGCCCGACCTCGGTCTTGTCCATGAAGGAGAGCGAAACCTTCTGCAGATGGCCAAACATGGCGCGGCGGATGTCGAACAGGACAGTTTCGGCCACTTTCCCAACGACGGTTTCCTGCATGTAGCCGGCAGCGAAATTGACCAAAATCGCCAAAACGAACGCCCCGACGGCCGCAAGCTGGGCTGAGCGATCGGTCCTTGCCGGGTTCATGCCCTGGTCGATCGCGTAGCGGATGATCAACGGGATGAGAAGCTGCGTCCCGGTGAAGATCAGCATTGCTGCAATCGTGATGACTACCCTGGCCCGATAGGGACGGACGAAGGCCCAGATGCGCCGGAGGATGCTCTTGTCGAAAGCCCGGCCGAACATCTCCTCCTCGATGCGGTGCGAGCCGACAACCGCGCGCGGAGGGCGTCTGCCGTCGTCACGTTCGGCTTCGAGTTCGCCGGCGCGGCGCTGCGCCATCAGCGGGCGCCCCCATACTGGGTCATAATGCTATCACCCGGGCGCGTCTGGAGATCGTAAAGGGCCCTGTAGCGTCCCCGCTTCGCCAGAAGCTCTTCATGGGTGCCGCGTTCTACGATTTCGCCGTTATCGACAAAAAGGATTTGATCGGCATGCATAAGCGCACTCAGCCGGTGCGCGATGATGATCGTCACCCGATCCTTGGCGAACCGCCGCATCGCCGCGCGAATGCGCTGCTCGGTGCCGGCATCGATCGCGGCCATTGAGTCGTCGAAAACGACGACAGAGGGGCGCAGCATCATGGTGCGAGCAATCGTGAGACGCTGGCGCTGGCCGCCAGAGAGAGAAACGCCGCGTTCGCCCACGACCGTCTCATACCCTGCTGGGAGCCCGAGAATGTAGTCGTGGAGCTGGGCGAATTCGCCAGCGTGTTCAATTCGCTGTCTCTTCGCCCAAGGATCGCCATAAGCGATGTTGTTCTCGATCGTGGTGGTGAACAGGAACGCATCCTGCTGTACAACCGCGACCGCCTTGCGAAGGCTCTCGAGGGTGACATTGCGTATGTCCTGGCCGTCCAAAGTGATGGCGCCACCGGTCACGTCGTAAAAGCGGGGGACCAGATGAGCCATCGTCGATTTGCCGGAACCCGGCGGACCGACGATCGCGATCGTCTCGCCTCTGCGGGCCTCAAAGCTGAGGTTCTTCAGAATGGCGCGGTTTTCGGCGTTGGGGTACGCAAATGAGACATTGTGGAAGCGCAGAGTGCCGTCGCTTATCTCAAGCGGTCTGGCCTCGAGAGCATCCCTGATTGTGATCTCCTGATCGAGGAGACCGAAAAGCCGCGAACCGCAGCTAGAAGCGCGGGCAAAGGCATTGACCATGAGGCCGATCTGGCGGACTGGCATTTGCAGGATGGTCATGAAGGTCAGGAAGGTCGCCATGGTTCCGACGCTGATCTCGCCAGCGACGAGCTTGTTGCCACCGATCCAAAGCACCAATCCCATTGCGAAAAAGAAGGACAAGGTCATCGCCGACGTGCTGGGTACGTAGATGTCAACGAGATCGTTGGCGAGGCCGAGCGCGTTCTTGGAAGCGCGGTCGAACTTCAGCATCTCATAGGATTGAGCCGCAAAAGCGCGGACCACGCGGATGCCTGCGAGATTTTCCTTCATCACGCGGCTTAGTACCGAAAGGCGCTCATAGAGGTCGAGCCAGGTGGCGCGCAGCCTAAGCTGTGTGGTCGATGAGCGCCAGGCGACAAAAGGCACGAAGCTCAGCGCGACCAGGCCGAGCATGGGATCGGTCGAGATCATCATGTAGGCGCCGATCCCGATCAGCATGGTGAGCAGGACCACGCGAACAAGCGCGGTGGAAAAATACATCCGCACGCCTTGGAGATCGAGCATTCCGATGGTGATCAGATCGCCTGAATGGACCCGGTCGTGAAAGGAAAAGCTGAGACGCTGGATCTTGTCGTAGTAGGCGAGCCGCAGTTCGTACGCGACATGATGCCCGACGGCTTCGGCAAAAAAGTTCTGCGCCATCGTGAAAACGCCGCGCAGCGCGCTGACGGCGAGCAGCAGGAGAGCCGGGGCCCAGAGCGCTTGTCCTGCCGCGCTCCCCGCGACACCGCCCCCGATAACTGTCTGGGTCTGGTCGACAGCCCGGCCGAGAAGCTGGGGAATGAGCAACTGGAGGATTGCCGCCATGATCGTCGAGCCCATAGCGAGGGCAACCTGCCACGGATGGCGCAAATTCATACGCGTGATGCGCAACAGCGTACTCAAATCCCGGCCCCAGCGCGCCGCTTCCACATCGGTCAACGAATTCAGAGCGTTCGTTGCGCTGTCGATAGCATCACTGCTCACGGGTGTATTCCCGACTGCATTTTTCGCCTTCGAGGCAAGCCGAAGGACCAATCATCAAAGGGGCCCGCCATTGTTAATCCTGTCCACCACCTGCAGCAGTGCCCGTTCCTATAAGCCGAGCCGCGGCTTCACTTACTGGCATGTCGATCACCGTGATTGCGCATGCCGCAAAGAAACGCGATTCGTTTCTGGTCAGCGTTTCCGCGTCCATTACCGCGCAATGTGGACCTCGGGAGCGCTTCATGATCTGCCTGGCGTAGGTGCGCAGCATCTGATCGTTGAAGCGGCAGCCAACGAAGAAAAATCCACGGGTGATGCGCCGTTCCTTCACCACGTCTGGGATCGGTGTCTGGATATCGATTTCGGTCAGGACTTCGACATAATCGGAATCTGCGACGAGAAAGTTTTGCGCCGGCCTAATACTCCCGTGAGGTGTATAGAGAACCGTCTTCGCCCCCGATCGGGGGTCGAGTTCCCTCCCGGACAAATCGTAGGTTTTCGTCCAAATGTTACCGATTTCGTTCGCGCGCGTGACGCCTTGTATCTCAACGACGTCCGTTCGGCCGGTCTCTACGAGAGCCGTGCGCATCGCGCCGTCGTACCAGCTGTCGACGATGAGGGAGAGCGGCAGCCTTGCGAGCCAGGCGTGGAGGAGGGTGGGCGCCACCGGCGCTGCGAATATGTCGGTCATCCAAGCTTGAAGCGTCCGGCGATGCCGGCGCTGTTCGATGAACTGCGCAACCGACCACATATTGGTGCGGATCCTGGAAGGGGCTGGCGCCCGTGCATTGAGTGCCGCGGCAACGACCTCGGGCGTATGCGGCACAGGCGGTTCCGAACAGTTGAACCCAAGAAGACCCGGACCGAGATAGGGGATCACCTCATCGGCGGCGAGCGCTTCCTTCGCCAGGTCAAGCAGCTTTTCGGCAAAACTGTCCCGCACGATGACGAGGTGGCCCGATGTCAGGATCGTGTTCATGCTCGTTCCTCGCGACGCACCTATCAAGGGGCAGCATCAGTCCTCTTCGGAAACCTTCCTTGCCTCGACGGTGATCGGCAGACGCGTATCCCGTGGAAGATCGGGGAGAAGGAGCCGCCACCCGTTCCTGAGCGTCACAGTTCCGCCCCACAACTCTTCCTTCTCGAGCTTGATGATCGGCTCTTCGAGGTCCTTCTTCGGGACATACGCCGACAAGCCAGCATCGGTCCTGCGGATCATGACTTTCATCTGGCTGTCCCTTCATTGGTATTGCAATCAGCACTGCAGGGCGCCTCGGCTTTGTCGAGGCTCATCAGTTCACGCGCTCGCATCCCGACGACGGTGCCACGGTCGATCCATTCGACCGCATAGATGAAGAACTGCTGGAGAAAGGTGCCAATGTCGCGCACATATCCCTCGTCGCCCTTCCGCACGAGATTTTCGCCGATCTCCCTTCCAGGATAGGTGCCGTCATTCTTTATGTGGCGAGTGGCACGTACCCGCTCTCCCGGCATGAATCGTGGAGGCCTGCGGATTTCGACCTCCTCTTCGCGTCCGAGCGACATGTCCGTTCCCTGATTTCTCTTGAGGCTGCAGATTATGAACAAAGGCGTTCCAGGCGTCCTGCGGAGGCAGCCCCGACCATGTCGGCAGCCCAATGTCCGTCACGCAGGAACGCAGGTCTTCGGCACCGGGCATACCGAGGCACATTGCTGCGCATCGAATACCCCCTCGCACTCGGTGCACTTGTGCGGCTCGATCACGTAGCTCTCGCCTTTGAACTTGATCGCGCCGGAGGGACATTCGAATTCGCAGGCGCCGCATTGGGTGCATTGGGATGCGATGATCTTGAAAGCCATTTTAACTCCTGGTCCGAATGAATGAGACAGCTCAGGCCGTCGCCGCGAGTGCGGGGGTCCCACACGCGGCGGCGTAAATCGCGCTGATTGCGGTCTCGATATAGTCATGGGCATAAGCGTCGGTGGCTCGGATTCCAGCGTCCGCGAGCTGATCCTGCGGGCAATTTCCGATCTTGGCGCACAGCACGATGTCTATGCCTTCAAGCGCTGCGATGACGCCATCGAGGGCGGCTTCTCCGCCCCAGCCGCCGAGGCAATATTGCTCCACCTTCCGATGCCCGACAAAGCTGATCCCTCTCGGCGAGGCTTGATAAACCTGGAATTCCTTCGCATGGCCGAAATGTTCATTGACGCGGCCGCCGCCCTTGGTCGCCACCGCGAAGAGAAGGGACTTGCCGGGGCTCGCTGCCTTGACCAATCCGATCGCTTCTCTCCTAGCCGCCACGTAATCACGACGCTCCTCCGCGACCAGCTCCCGATAGGCCTTGCGATTGCTGGCATCGTAGGTGACCTCGCCGGGAATCCGGTCGACTGTGAATTCCTGGCCACGATCCTCTCCGAGCAGGCCGACGGCATCTGCCCGGCACTGCCGGCAGTGGCGCATCAACTGGGCGCCGCCTTCGACACGATCCTGAAGAGCCTTCATCTCCATTGCGTTTGGGCCGCGTTGCCCGCTCAGTCCGTAGTGCGTGCCGTGCGCCGGGTCCGAAATCAGCGGCATGAGGTTGTGCAGGAACGCGCCTCGCTCCTTGACCCATCTATTCACCTCGACCAGATGCTCATCGTTCACGCCGGGGATCATCACCGAATTGATTTTGGTGAGGATGCCGCGCGCAGTCAGCATCTCCAGACCCAACATCTGCCGCTCGTGCAGGATCCGGGCGGCTTCGATGCCGACGTAGCGGCGATGGTCGTAAAAGATCCAAGGATAGATCTTTGCACCGATCTCAGGGTCGACCATGTTGATGGTGATCGTCACGTGATCGACATTCATGTCGGCAAGCTCATCGACATGGTCCGGCAGCGCGAGCCCATTCGTGGAGATGCAAAACTTGATGTCTGGGATTTCCCTGGCAACTCGTTCGAACGTTGCCTTCGTCTTCTTCCAGTCGTAACAGGCATCGCCCGGTCCGGCGATGCCGAGCACGGAGAGCTGCGGCACCTCGTTGGCGACCGCGACCACCTTGCGTAGCGCCTGGTCGGGCGTCAGCTTTTCGGAGACCACCCCAGGCCGGCTTTCGTTGGCGCAGTCATATTTGCGATTGCAGTAGTTGCACTGGATATTGCAGCCGGGCGCGACCGCGATGTGCATGCGCGCGAAATAGTGATGCGCCTCTTCTGAAAAGCAGGGGTGATCCTTGATCTTCTCCCGGATAGCCGGATCAGTGTCGTCCGGCTTTATCGCCGAGCCGCAGGACGAAGACGCGCAGCCCCCGGCTTTCACGGTGGCAATCAACTGGTCACCCAATGTCGTGCTGAGGCTCTCAAGCGAAATTGCCGGTGCGGACATCGAACGGCTCCGTTGCTGGGTGAATGTCGCAGTTCAAACCGCAAGAGCTATGCCAGCTCAAAGAGCGGTTTTGGTTCACGAATTGGCTTTCGTGTCGGATTCCGTCGGATTGCTCCGACACACCTTTGTCGTGCTTCCGACAGTGGACAAGCAAATCGGGTCGCGAAGGCTACCAGCCTTGGGCGCGCAGAGTGTGAGGGAGACTACTCCGTGCTTACGTTTGACGTCATCACAACGTCTAGAATTTCTTCACCTCGATACCATGCCGGCGCAGCGCGTAGCCGATTTGCCGCGGCGTGAGGCCGAGGATACGAGCCGCCCTGGCCTGAACCCAACCGGCCTTGTCCATCGCGTCGATCAGCCGGTCGCGTTCCGTCAGACGCGGGGGACAAGCGGGATCGTTCGGATCGCCGGCCGCAAGGGGAGATACGTTGCCTGCGGAGGCACCGATGCGACTGGCCGGCAGCCGCAATCCGACCGGCACTGCGTTGACCCGTGCGAGATCGTCGATGGTATTGCCGCCATTCGAGCGGTCGGCTCGCTTCCAGAGGAGCCAGGAAAGGCACTGGCTCTTCTTACAGGCGAAATCGGATGGCGTGATCGTCCTTGAACGCGCAAGTGTCGCCGTCCTTTGGACGCAGTTCTCCAGCTCGCGGACATTACCAGGGAAGTAGCATTGCGAGATCAGGTCAAGCGCCGACGGCGCGAAGGCGAGTGCGCGATCGTTCTCCTTGTTGAATCGGTTGAGGAACGCGTTCGCAAGGCGTGGAATATCGCCGGGTCGCTCTCTGAGCGGAGGCAGGATAATTGGCACCACATTGATGCGGTAATAAAGGTCGGCCCTGAACTCCCCTTTTATGACGGCCGTCTCGAGGTCCTTGTTGGTGGCGCATATGAGGCGCACGTCGACCTGTAGCGTTTTGGTGCCGCCGACTCGCTCCAACTCGCCTTCCTGCAAGACACGCAACAACTTGGCTTGAAAGGCCGGCGAAATCTCGCCGATTTCATCAAGTAGCAGCGTTCCCTCATTTGCCAATTCAAAACGACCGGCGCGCTGGGAGATAGCACCCGTGAAAGCGCCCTTTTCATGCCCAAACAGTTCTGACTCCAGAACGCTTTCAGACAGTGCGGCGCAGTTCAATTTGACGAAAGACTTCTTCCTCCGACGTGAGAGCTTATGGATGGCTTGCGCAAAGAATTCCTTGCCGGTGCCGCTTTCACCCCGCAGTAGCACGGTGGAATTGGTCCCTGCTACGACGGAGACGGTTTCGAGCACCTGCTTGAGTGCGGGGCTTTCCCCGATGATCCCGTCGATTTTGACATCCGCATGCCGGGCAGGGTCGTAGGTCCTCCCCTCGTTGGGCGATTTCTCCGGTCTCCATTGCTCATGGACAGACCGCTGACGATCTGTACTCAGGATGCGATGGAGACGGATCGTCCGGCCGACAAGGTTGGCGACCATCGTCAGGAAGTATGTGTCCTCGTCGTCGCGAAAGTCGGTGGCGCCGTCTCCGGCGCGGTCGATCGACAATGTCCCAAGGATTTTATGATCAGCCTTTAGCGGGATACCGATAAAGGCAATTGGGATGGTGCCGCTGCTCGAAGATGTTTGAAGGTCAGCCTGAAATAGTTGGGACTTGCGGACGTCCGGTATGAAGAGCGGCGTCCCCGTAGCGACGATCTGATCTGTTATGGCCTGTGGTATGACGCGGCGAGTGCCTGATTGAGGTGCGTGGGTATTGCCGGCAGTTGCGGCAATCTCCGGCTCTCCTTCAGCGTCCACGACGACGATTGCTCCGTGACGCATCTGCAGAAACGAAGGCAGGATGTTCACGACATTGGCGAGCGTAATCTCCAGCTCGCTGGGGGCGGTCAGCACCTTCGATATCTCGTAGAGTCCCCTGAGCGCGATATCTGCTTGGGGCATGCTTTTGATGGGCGGTTCAGGGCGGGTATCCCGAGGTGCTACCTCGTCGACCCGATCTTGCGGTACGTGAGCCATGGAAACACCTCAGCGGTTGTCGTCCAGAGTGCTCCTCCTTTTGTGTCTGAGTCTGAATTCTGAAAGCACAGTATTCACGAGCTTCTCTTCGTGGCGCGGCAATTCAAGCAAAGATAGACTTGGCGTTGGTCCCGACCTCAGGTGTACCAAGATTGACCCTGTTGATACGGTGCGTGCCTCGGTCATCCGAATTTGAAGAGGACTCCGAAGCCGCCGCGTGGATAGTTCCACTCGATCTCGCCACTGGTCTCGCACAAAATCCGGCAGGTGCCGCACTCCATGCAGCCGTCGGCGGTGATCTCCACTTGACCTTTGTCGTTCAACTCATAACATTTCGCGGGGCAGACGTGGGTCAGCGCGAGCAAGTTCGCGCTTGGCCTCTCGTGCGGTAGCACTTTGATATGCGGACGGCCGGAATCCACCAAGTAGCGGTTCTGGTAAAGCTTGTCCTCGACACGTGACTTCGTCACTGCGATCGTCATTTCGTCTCCCCTCAGCGCCACGCCAATGCAAGGCGGACCGCGTCGCTGACCAGCCCCCAGCGCGAGCGCGCCTTGATGAAGGCCGCCGTGGTCGCCTTTTCCTTCTCGATCTTCGGCGTGCCGTCGACACGCATGAAATTCTGCGCGGCTTGCGACATCAACCGCGGATAAGTCGTGAAGTAATTGCAGGAATTGGTGTGGAGCAGGGCCGGCATGTCTTTGTATTTCCTTAGGTCCTTGACCACGAAGGACTTGTCCAGCATGGCTTTGTAAAGGGCGAGATTCCGGTTGGTCATAGGACCGTTGCGGCTCTTGACCTCGATGATTGCCTCAGCCGCGATGCGGCCGGAGGTCATGGCGAGGTTCGAACCCTCGCGGTGAATGGCGTTGTTCAGTTGCGCGGCATCGCCGACCACGACCCAACCGTCGCCAAAGAGCTGCGGAATAGCCTTGTAGCCGCCTTCGGGAATGAGATGCGCGGAATATTCTTTCACTTCCGAGCCGGCGATCAGCGGCCGGATCGAAGGATGGCTTTTTAAGGCGTCGAGGAGGACGTAAGGGCTCTCGGCCATCGCGGCGAAATCGGAGACGAGGCAGCCAATGCCCAGTGAGATCGACTCCTTGTTGGTGTAGAGGAAGCCGAGCCCGGCCATGCTGCGGGAGGTCGTGCCCACCGCCTCGATCACGCAGCCTTCATCGCCTTTGAGGCCGAACCGCTGCTCAATGACCTCTTCGGGCAGGAAATGCATTTCCTTGACGGCGAGCGCCACGGTTTGCGGCTTCGGCATCTCGCGCAGGCCGGCCCGAGTGCCAAGCAGTCCGCAGACACCTTCTGCGAGGACGACCACGTCCGCGTAGATGGCTCCGCCGGCCCGGTCTGTGCGGACGCCGATCACCCTGTCCTTGGCGTCACGGATGAGTTCCGTCACGGTCGTCTCGCACAGAACCGTCGCGCCCGCCTCGCGCACCTTACGCGAAAACCATTTATCGAACTGGGCACGGATGATCGTGTAGCGGTTGGGCTTCGCCTCATTGAAGTCGTCCGACCGATAGTGAATCCCGGTGTGGGACGTGTCGTCCATCACCCAAAGCCGCTGTTCAACCAAATGCCGCTCGAGAGGCGCATCGTCCCGGAAATCCGGGATGATCTTCTCCAGCATGTTCGCGTACATGATGGCACCCTGGACATTCTTGGACCCCGGATATTCACCCCGCTCCAACTGCAGCACCTTCAGGCCGTGGCTGGCCATGGTGTAAGCAGCTGCGTTTCCGGACATGCCGGCCCCAATAACAATGGCGTCGAATTGTTCCTCAATCATGTCCATCCCTTAGCTCGCAAGCTTATCGCGACTGTGGGGCGACAGCCGCCGGGTGAAGGCTTCCGTCAGTGCGGGCAGGAAGCGGATCGCGTCGGTGACGATCCCGAGGTGAGCGAAATCGAAAATCGGCGCGTTCGGGTCGGTGTTGATGGCCACGATGAGATCCGCCCCCTCCACGCCAACCCGATGCTGGACGGCGCCGGAAATCCCGGCCGCTATGTAAAGCTTCGGCCGGATGGTCTTGCCAGTTTGGCCGATCTGCCGATCAGCTGGCATCCAGCTCTTCTGGACCAACGGGCGCGAACAGCCGTGCTCGGCGCCGATTGCTCGCGCGAGATTCTTCACAAGCTGCAGGTTCTCCGCCGCGCCTAGACCGAGGCCTCCCGCAACCACGACGTCGGCATAGGCAAGATTTGCCTTTGCCGACTGACTATCCGGCAGGAAGCCGAGGATTTTGGTAACGATCTCGTCCTCGACTACCGAGAGCTTGTGCCGGATGACACGCCCGACCGGTTTGTCCGCCCGCTGCGGCATGGGCATGACCCTCGGTCGCACTGTCGCCATCTGGGGGCGGAAATTGAGCGTATAGATCGTGCACAACAAGGAACCGCCGAAAGTCGGACGGGTGGCGGCGAGCGATCCGTCGGTATCCACATCAAGTTCGGTGCAGTCGGCCGTGAGCCCTGTCTGCAAGGTCGTCGCCACGGAGCCGGCAAGATCCCTGCCGAGTGTGGTGGCGCCGAGAAGAAGGATCTCGGGTTTGTGGGCATCGACCAGATCCGTCATCGCCTTGGTGAATGGCTCGTTCCGATAGTCGGCGAGCAGCGGCGCCTCGACGATGTAGACAAGGTCGGCGCCATAAGCGAACGCTTCGGCAACGGCATTCCCGATGGCCTCTCCCGGCGGTCCAAGCACGACGCCCGCAAGCTGGACCTGAAGCTTGTCTGCTAACTTGCGGCCTTCGCCGAGCAGTTCGAATGATACGGGATGGACCTGGCCGCGTTCGAGCTCGATGAAAACCCAAACGTGCCGGTAGTCTTTGAAATGCGCGGGCAGCTCCTTCTTTATGCCGGCACGGCCGGCGGCAGGGCGAGGGGTTTCTCGGTTCGCGGTCGACATCGTCTGCTCCTTGCCCTCTCACGCGCCGCCGTTGAAGGCGAGCTCATGTTCCAATGCCGGCTGGCGGGTGAAAATTGCCGTGATGAGTTCGTCAGCGACATCGCGCAAGGCCATCTCGGCGGTGTCGATTTTTGCCGCCTTTTCCGCCCGCGCAGGAGGGGCGAAAACGCGCTTGACGACCGTCGGTGAACCGCGCAGGCCGCATTTGGTGAGATCCTCAATGCCGGCGTCGGCGGCACTCCATTTCAAGACCTGGCTGCGCGCGGCGCACAGGGCGTCCTGGATAGAGCCCCGGCGGATCTCGTTTGTGCCTTCCAGCATGGTGATCAGGCAAGGGAGCTTGCTCTTCAGCATCTGTGTGCCGCCTTCGGAGCGGCGCTCGACCTTGATCTCGCGTGCAGCAAGGTCAATAGAGGCGATCTTCGCGACATAGGTCAGTTGCAGGAGATCGAGGCGCTTGGCGATGCCGGGTCCGACCTGGGCGGTGTCGCCATCGATCGTCTGCTTGCCGGTGAAGACGAGGTCTGGCGTGCCGAACGTCTCGCCAACCTTCGCGATTGCCTGGGAAAGGGCGAACGAGGTCGCCAGCGTGTCGGAGCCGGCAAAATAGCGGTCGGTCAAGAGCACCGCTCGGTCGGCGCCGTAACCGAGCGCCTTGCGCAGCGCGTCCTCTGCCATGGGCGGACCCATAGTGAGCACGGTGACTTCGCCACCATGGGCGTCGCGCAGTCTGAGGGCTTCTTCGAGGGCGAACAGGTCGTAAGGGTTGATGATAGTCGGAACACCTTGGCGCATGATCGTGTTCGTCACCGGATGGACCCTTATCTGTGCCGAGTCCGGCACCTGCTTGATGCAGATTACGATGTGCATTGGCGGTTTCTCTAGGCTCCTGTCCGGATGCGGGCTTGGCGGTTATCTCTTTGGTGCGCATCATTCGTGCCAACTGTTTTGCGCTGCCCCCTATTCCTAGAACTTCGCTTGGTTGCTTCTGAGGCCGCCGTGGTGATGACCGGATTTGTCGGCTTCTCGACATTGTCGCGTCGCAACCCGTGTCGCGGTCATTCCTGTCCGAACCGCTTCAGTACGGAGTCGAACGGGACAAAGGTGCGGCCCGGCGTGGCAGGTTTGTTCGGATCGTGGTCTTTGAGCACCTTGAAGACCCGATGGGTGAGCGGCGAGGAAACCGCGAAGTCCTCGTAAGCGCGTTCGAGCGTCGCGCGCACCCGCGCGGCAATCACCTGGTCGGGCAGACCGGAGAAATCTTCTTCGGCAAGGTATTGGCCCACGCGCTTCATGATATGGAGCCGCGAGACATTCAGCACCTTCGGATCATAGGAGACGCCAAGGACTGCGAAGAACTCCTCCGCAGCCGACAGGCGCTTCAGTCGTGCGAGGATGTCGGTGACATCGATGGGGCGGCTGTCAGCGGAACAATTCATTGCATTCTCCCTGGTCAGAAAACTGTGGTGTCGGTGCGCTCGCGCACGGCTGACCTGGACCCGCACAGCTCCGCGAGGGATGCCTCGCTGCACATTCCATCGTAGAGCTCGACCAGTTGAGTTGCAGTGACGGTCGATTTGGTCTCGGCCGCCTCGCGCCGGACGCGGGCCACCATCGCGGCTGCCAGATCCGGGTCGAGATCGCGACCGCTTTCGCTCAGCACATGGGCAATCGCAGTGGCGCCGGAATGCTTGCCGATGACGATACGCCGGCAGCGGCCCACGAGAGCCGGATCGAGCCCTTGATAAGTACGCGAGTCCTTCAGCAGCCCTGCGACGTGAATGCCGGATTCGTGCGTGAAAACATCGGCGCCGACGACCGGTTTAATGGCCGCGGTCTGCCGGCGGGCGGCCCAAGCCACCTGGGCGGCGAGGTCGGGCAATGCGGTCAGCTCCATGCCGGTATCCGCGCCGTCGAGGACCGCCATCGCGGCGGCCACCTCTTCCAGCGCGGCATTGCCCGCACGCTCGCCGAGCCCCAGGACGGTGACGGACGCATGGCGCGCGCCTGCGCGGATCGCGGCCAGCGTGTTGGCGGCAGCAAGTCCGAGATCGTTGTGCGCATGAAATTCAAGGTCGATTGGAGACTGCGCCACGAGCTGGGCGACAAGTTCGAAGGTCGAAAACGGGTCGAGAACGCCGACTGTGTCGGCTAGCCTGACGCGGCTTGCGCCGGCGCGTGCAGCCGTCTCGATGACGCGGGCGAGATGATCCCGATTGGCCCGCGAGGCATCCTCGCAGCCCACCGCGACGAAGAAGCCGGCGGCGGCTGCGCGCCTGACCATATGTTCGATGACCTGGAGCGCTCCCGCCTTATCGAGGCCGAGCTTGGCGGCAAGTTGGATGTCCGACGCAGGCAGCGATAGATTGACGGCGTGGACGCCGCTCTCGATCGCTGCATCGAGATCCAGCGACGTCATCCGGCACCAGGCCATGAGCCGAACCGGGAGACACCGCGCGACCACGGCGCGAATTGTTTCGATCTCGTCGGCGCCCATGACCGGCGTGCCGATCTCGATCTCTGCGACGCCGGCCGCCGCAAGAGACTCGGCGATCTCCAGCTTTTCCGTCGTGGTAAAGGCGACGCCGGGCGCCTGCTCGCCATCGCGCAAGGTCGTATCGTTGAGAAAGACATGACGGGTCATGAACGGTAGCCGGTTCTGCTGCCGCTCAGGCATAGACCGGATTGAACGTCTTCGGAGCTTCGCTTACCCGGCCCAGAACTGGGAAAGCCACGCAGCTTCTCCACGATTGCCGGCATGACCTCGAGCACCCGGTCGACGTCCGCTTCGCCGTTGTCCCGCGCCAAGGAGAAGCGGACTGCCGCGTGTGGCGTTTTCATCGCGCTCAGGACATGGCTCGGTTCCAGAGAGCCGGAGGTGCAGGCGGAGCCGGAGGAACACGCGATGCCCACGCGGCTGAGGAGGAGTGGAATTCCATCACTTTCGACATGTTCGAAGGAGATGTTTGCGGTGTTGGGCAACCGTTCCAGGGGATCACCAGTGACACAGGTGCTTGGGATGCGCTGGAGAATTCCGTCCTCTAAACGGTCGCGGAGCGACTTTACCCGTGTGATCTCGTCGTCCATGAATTTCAAGGCGAGTTCGGCCGCCATGCCGAGCCCGACTATGCCGGGCGTATTCTCGGTGCCAGCACGCCGGTTGTGTTCTTGGTGGCCCCCCTTGATCAGCGAGTGGAAATTGACGCCACGTTTTACGAAAAGCGCGCCGATCCCTTTCGGCCCGTGCAGCTTGTGGCCGGAGAGCGACAGCATGTCGATTGCGGTCGACTTCAGGTCCATCGGAAGCTTGCCGACCGCCTGCACAGCATCGGTATGGAAAAGGGCGCCCACTTCCTTGGCCAACTCGGCAAGCCTGGCCACGGGGAAGATCACACCAGTCTCATTGTTCGCCCACATTATCGAGACGATTGCCACCTGTGGGGTGAGGGCGGCCATATAGGCGTCGAGGTCGAGCCCGCCACGGCAATCCACCGGGATCCTGTGCACCTTGACGCGGCGGGTCTTCTCAAGATGCGCGCAGAGCGTCAGCACGGCGGGATGCTCGACCGCGGACGTCACGATCTCGGTTCGGTTGGGCGCCGCCTCGAGCGCCGAAAGAAGCGCTGCATTGTCGCTTTCTGTCCCACCCGAGGTGAAGGTGATCTCATCGTCGAACTCCGCGCCGATCAGAGCTTGCAACTGCCTCCGCGCCTTTCTCACCGCCGCACTGACTGAGGCGCCAAGAGCGTGCGCCGACGAAGGGTTGCCGAATTGATCCCTAAAGAACGGCAACATCGCTTGCACGACCTCAGGATCGACCCGTGTGGTTGCGTTGTTGTCGAGGTAGACAAGTTTCATGTGCGATCCTCAGTTGACCGGAATGACGCGAGCGCGCGACCGCCTCATTGAGCCTCTGGCGTATGCCGTTGATGATGATGGGCCCGAACTGGCAGCCGCCGCAGACGCCCGAGAGTTTGACGTAGACCGGATCGGCGTCGACATGGACAAGTCCGCAGTCGCCGCCGTCAGCCCGCAGGCAAGGACACCCGAACACGACAACGCTATCGATAAGCCGAATTTGGCGCAGCGGCGCGATTTGGCCGCCAGCAGCTTGGGTGCCACCAGGAACCGAACTGTTTCGGGAGGCGACGTTCTTTGCATCCTACCGGAAGCGAATGGCGGTCCCGAGATCCGTTTTCCTTGTTCTTTAGGACGGGGACATCTGTCGTGCCGGCCATATAAGTCTCCTCTGCCGCAAAATGAGTCCGTCGGCCGCATAGGCGCTTCGGGCGTTTAACTGAAGGACTTGCCGCAGCCGCACTTCTCGCGCGCATTGGGGTTATCGAAGACAAAGCCGGAAGATTCGAGCCCGGTGAGGAAGTCAACGGTCATGCCGGCGACATGCGGTTGGGAGCCCGCGTCCACGAACAGCTTGATCCCATCTGTCTCGGTGATCGCGTCGCCCTCGCGCGACACGCTCTCCAGGCCCATTAAGTATTTGAAGCCGGCGCAGCCGCCGGCCTGGACCATGATGCGAAAGCCTTCCGCCGGCTCGCTGGCGCGGGAAAGAGCAGTCTTGATGGCGGCAACAGCGTTGTCGGTGAGCGTAATCATGGCTCCATTCTCCTCAGTCCGGGACCTGCTTGCGCATCACGTTGCATGCACCGTGCCAAAGCGAAAAAATGTTTCAACACAGCGCGGCATCTCTGACACTGCGGTGGTTCTTGTGAGTCCATTGCTGCGAAGGTGTCGGCCAACCGACACGTACTGTCGGGTTTGTCGGGTCCGCCACGCGGGATGTTGGGCCTGAGTTGTTGGCTGAACTCACATTAAACCAATGACCATTACAGAAGACTTCTTCTGAGCTTGCTACGGCGCAATTGGCACGGTTTTTGAAGCTCCACTGGCGAGGCGGCAAGAGACTGCCGATCCACAATCGTGTCGTGGGTGCCCTCGCGATCGATGGGGCGAAGCAAGGGAGCAACATGTCAGGACTGGGTCAGATACGCTTTGTTTGGCGAAGCAGCGCCGCCCGTGGCATCCGAATGCCCGCTTGGCCGATTGCGACAACACCCACAATCGCTCACCACCGCCTAGTGGCCACCGACCGGCTCGACGTGATTCCATCGGCATGTGCCTGCTCGTGTCACTCGGGTCTCGCCGCTCCGATAGCACCCCCGGTTTTCGCGCGGGTGCGACGACGTGCGCACGCTGTCCAGCGACACTTTGTTCACGGGCCAGCAGCAGATCAGGGTCGAGCATTTCGGCGCGCCCTATCGGCTGAAGATTCACCGGCAGGGCAGCTGATCCTCACACGTAGGTCGAAGCAGGGGTAAGACATGGACCAGCGCGAGAAACCGTCGCCGGACGAAATCCGGCGGGCGTGCGAAGACAATCCGAAAATCCGGGAGCATGATCTCGCCGCTCGATTGGGCATTTCGGAAGCCGAATTGGTCGCGGCGCATTGTGGTCACGGCGCGGTGCGCATCGAGCCGCGTGTCGATGATCTGCTGACCGGCCTCGGAGCGGTCGGCGAGGTGATGGCGGTCACCCGCAACCAAAGTGCCGTGCACCAAAAGATCGGCGTCTACGACAAAGTGGTCACCGGCAACCCGCATGCCATGGTGCTCGGCGACGAGATCGACCTGCGCATCTTCCCGAAAGCGTGGGCGTATGGCTTCGCCGTCGAGAAGCGCGAGGGAGCCGAGATCCGCCGCAGCCTGCAATTCTTTGATACCACCGGCGAGGCGATGCACAAAGTACATCTCAGGCCCGCCTCGAACCTGCACGCCTATCAGAATCTGGCGGCAGAGCTCGTATCCTCCGACCAGGAGCCGATCATATCGGTCGAGGCGAGCGGGGCGCGCGATAACGCAGTGAGTCCAGACCAAGCCGCCACGGTCGACGACCTACGCGAGCACTGGAGCCGGCTGAGCGACGTGCATCAGTTCTACCATATGTTGAAGACCCTGAAGCTCAGCCGCTGCCAGGCGATGCGTATGGCCGACGAGGATTACGCCTGGCTGCTCGACAATGATGCCGTTGGCGCCCTGTTCCAACAGGCGGCCGAAGACGAGATGCCGATCATGTGCTTTGTCGGCAATCGTGGTTGCATCCAGATCCATTCCGGCCCGATCAAGTCGATCAAGCAAATCGGGCCGCGGATCAATGTGCTCGACGAGAACTTCCATCTCCATCTTAGGACTCATCACATCCGCGAGGTCTGGGCCGTGCGCAAGCCGACGAGGGACGGTCACGTCACGTCCATTGAAGCCTATGGCGCCGACGGCAAGATGATCATCCAGTTCTTCGGCACGCCCAAGGAAGGCGAACGCGAGCGCAGCGACTGGCGGTTTCTGGCCGAGAGTCTGCCACGCGTTCCCGGTCCGACCGACAGGGATGTGTGAGCCGACAGGCCCTCGGATTGAACCGGCCGCCATAGGACTCGGCACCACGTTCCGACAGCGGCTCGCGAGGAAATATAGGTCCATGTGCGATAGAGCTTGCCGTCGTAGCGCATACGGCCGTCAGGGTGCACGCCGGAATTGACCGCAGCGATACAGTCAAGCTCGTCGTCGGCCGGACCGCTGCGCACGAGTGCATCGCCGTCTAGCCGAAAATCCTTGCAGCGCCTGCGAGCGATAAAACGCATACGCCATCAGGGCCGAACCGAAGCGCGGCTCGACCTTGTTGATATTTCCGATCATCGCGCGCAAGCGCCGACGGGTCTTGTCGGACCGCACCCGATCCTTGCGCTGGATCGCGTCGTTGCTCAGTCCGGGCCGTGCGAGCGATCTCCTCGCTCGTCGACCGGAAGGCTGTGCAGCAGCAGCCAAGCCGAACAGCCCGATGTCGCGGACACGACAAAACCGACCACGGATGTCGGTTGTCGGACGTTGTCCTAAGAATGATGGACAGGTGATCATCAGCGGCGGGCCCAGTGCAGGCTGGCATCGATTGGTGCAGCGCCATGGGTACGCCTATCCGGCACGCGACTTGCTTCGACAATTTGATCAGCAGGGCATCAGCAGTGCGTCACGGTGCTCAGAGGTGATTAACCAGCCTCTCAACCCTAACGGGGATAAGCGGCGGCTTTGCTTCATGACCGCAGCGCGGCGGAGATGCCCCTTCTGATCGACTTCGCAACCGATCTCATCCGCGCTGGTGCAGGTGGGCTGTATCAGGCGACAGAATCTAGAAGGCGCCCGACAAGAGACGTGCCCATGCTGGAAATCGACTTTATGAACAGCGGTGCAATCTCAATCGAGCCATGAACGCCAATGTAGAGAAAATAAAATGGCGACCAACCCCGTTCCAGATCATGTCCCGCCCGAAATGGTGAGGGACTTCAGCCTGTTTACATCGCCAGGGATGCCACCAACACCCAACGGGGATCCACACGCAGCTGTCGCTTGCGTACATGACGGGCCTCCGATCTTTTACTCCCGCTACAACACGCAAGATGGCCGGGGTACCTGGGTCATCACCCGTGCCGCGGACCAGCGGAAGGTGCTGCAGGACGCAGAGACTTTTTCCAGCCATCGCAGCATCTTCTCCTCCATACTGGGTGAAAACTGGCCGACGATCCCGCTTGAGCTCGATCCACCGGCCCATGGCGTCTTTCGCTCACTGCTCAATCCGCTGCTTTCGCCAAAGCGGGTGAGGGTGTTGGAGCCGGCTGTCCGCGAGCAAGCGATCATGCTGATCGATAGAATTGTCGCATCGGGCACAAGCTGCGACGCGATGAAGGATTTTGCCTTTCCTTTCGCGGTGAGCACCTTTCTTCGCTTTCTGGGGTTGCCCGATGACCGACTCGATACATTCGTCGGCTGGGGGAAAGATCTGCTCCACGGCGACGATAAGGAACGACCTGTGGCTGCCCGGACGATCGTGGCATTCATCGACGAACTTGCAGCCATGCGCCGCCAGGAGGCGGTTGACGATTTCATGACCTTTATCGTGCAGGCACAGGTCGAGGGCCGCCGGCTGACGGACACCCAAGTCCGCGGAATCGGCGTGCTTGTCTTCGTCGCTGGGCTCGACACGGTCGCAGCAGCTATAGGCTTTGACTTGGCGTACCTCGCGCGCAACCTCAAAGATCAGCAATTGCTGCGGAGCGAACCGGACCGCATCCCGCTCGCAACCGAAGAATTGCTGCGGGCCTATCCGCCCATTCAGTTGATCCGCGTGGCTACGAAAGATATCGACTTCGAAGGCGCGCCGATCCGGAAGGGGGACTATGTTTCCTGCGCCACGATGATTGCCAATCGTGACCCGGCGGAATTCGAATGCCCCAACACGATCGATTTGGAGCGGGAGGACAACCGCCACGCCGCGTTTGGCTATGGTCCCCACCGTTGCCTTGGCTCACACCTTGCCCGGCGGGAGATTGTCATTGGGCTGGAGGAGTGGCTGGCGCGCATCCCGGCTTTCAGGATCAAGCAGGGTACGGCACCGATAACCTCGGGCGGCCATGTGTTCGGGATCGAAAATTTGATCCTGGACTGGTCTTAGGCCCGCCCCGAGTCGGGGCACAGACAATGGAGGCAGCGCCATGCGCATCATCGTCCAAAAGGCCAAATGCCAGGGTCACGCGCGATGTGCGGCGCAAGCGCCGGACATCTTCAAGCTTGATGACGAGGGCTACATCCTGCCTGGTGACGTTGAAGTTGCGGAAGGGGAGGAGCTGCCTGCATCGCGAGGCGCGCGATGCTGTCCTGAACGTGCGCTGGAACTCACCCGCTGACGCTTTGAATCAAACGTCATTCAACCGAGAGTCTGGCGGGCTTGAATGGGGCCGACCATGTGGCTCAGCACGCGACGTTTGTCCTGCACGGTCCACCTCCAACTCTGCGAGGGCATTTCCGGCGCCAGTGTTCCCCATCAGGCGCAAACGGCAGGGCGGGGGCTCGCGAAACGCCTCTTCCAATCACAGAATTTGCGACAGAGCCGATGGACCAGACGAAAATTGCCGAACAACTCGACCGCGAGGCGATCCGCGACTGCGTATACTCGAAGAACTGCCCGACCCATGTTGCGGCAGGCCGGGTCTCTGCATGATTTGATAGGACAAACCAGGAGAACGCACCATATTTGCCCAACATTATGCCCGGCTCAGCACCGGCCAGTGGCCGCAGATCGAGCTGGAGAGGAGGTTCGACCAGCATGTGCTTGCCTGTGTGCTTTCACGTGCGCTCGAGGAGATCGAGGCCGGCGAGGCGACGGCGACGGAGGCAACCGGACTTTCGCGCGCCGAGCTGCGCGATGTCCTGTCCCGCTGTTTCCCTGCTATTCCTATCAACGCGTTTGCCTTGAAAGAGGTGAGCGAGCCCGAGCCGGATCTGGAGGAAGAACTTCTGCATGGACTGCTGCTGGCGCATGCCCGACCTGGCGACCCGACGAGCGCCCGCTTCGCCAGGATCATCGCCCGGCGTGCCATGCGCAATGACCACCTCTGGCAGGACCTTGGCCTTTTTAATCGAACCGACCTCGGCCGCCTGCTCGCCTCGCATTTTCCGACGCTGGCGGCCGGCAACACCCAAAACATGAAATGGAAGAAATACTTTTACCGCAAGCTCTGCGAGGCCGAAGGTTTTTCGCTGTGCAGCGCGCCCAGTTGCCGGGAATGCAATGATTTCGAAAGCTGCTTCGGCCCGGAGGAAGGCGAAAGCCGCCTCACGCGGATCAAGAACGGCATCGCCTCGGATTGAGAGCCGCTTTCGTCAGTCGTACAGCCCCAGCGCTCGCGCCGCGCCATGTGTCTCTTGTCGAATGTCGACGGACGCCTTCGAGGATTTGAATGCTGTGCCTGCTGTCCGATTGCTCGCGATGCTCGCTTCGGCGGGCGCCGTCATCATGGCGGTGCAGGATGCGACCCGCACCACCGCCGCCGCGCAACTGGTGTTCTCCGGGCCGTTGCTGCTCGCCTGCCTCGCGGTTGCGGCGCCTGGGCGGCCGCGGTTCACCGCCGTCATTGTTCGCCCTAGTGCACAGTTTCGCCTCGCTCACCCATTGGGGCGGCCAGATTGTCTCCGGCGTGGCCATCAATTTCGTTGCTGCCGGCTCCGCCATCATTCTCGGCCAGGTTCCGGCAGGGCGCGCGCTGGGGTTCCTGGAAGCTTTTCGAACTTTCTGGATCACGCCTCAACCCGAATTGCGTGTGCTTGTTGGACAAATTAGGTCACTAGATTCGGATTTAGGATAGATTCAGGAGGCTTCGAATTTCTAACGCTCGCGACCTCGCAGGTCGTTCACGTCAGCACGAAGGCGTTTAACTCTACGTGTCTTATTGGCAGCTATGCGCCCAATCTCGGACGCTGGACTCGCCAACCCCGGATCCGGAAACCTGACGTTTTTTCAGTTCAGTCCGACGCACGAGCCATGCTGAACAGCAGCGCCTCTCGATCTGACGGGCGAGTCAGGCAGCCGTCGAAGCGGGCGGAGCCTGCCCGGCAGCAGCCTTTTTTGTAGCAGTCGCCGGCGGCTGGACCAATTCAGAAGGGCTAGTTTCGGCTAAGAGTTCAACTGCCTCAGTTGAGGCGGCCTCGCCCTTGAATAGGCTCGATATGGATGCGGCCACTTTGGTCTTGCTCGTCGTGTCAGGCTCGACAACCTCCTGCATGGGCAATCTGAGATTCGCTAGACTCTCCACAAACGCCTCGAAGTGAGGTATCGCCGCTGAAGGATCCTCGTCCAGGGCGAACTCGCGGCGGATGACCTGGATGCGGATGCGGACGTCGTCGGACTGCGGCGTGTCGTCGAGCTGGCTCTGGATCTCCTCGAGGATCTCGGCACCCTGCTCGCAAGTCCCGCTGCTCTTGTGATCGCGGATGAAGATCCTGTGATAGCGCATGATCATTGCCCCGAGGCGTTCGCGGTTCGCTTCCCGCTGTGCCTGCCGCCTCGCCTTGTTTACAGCCTTGAAGAGGCTGGACATGCGCTCGAGAAAGATGTCGATAGGCCCCTGGAGCTCACCCTTATCTCGCTCGATTGTCTCAACGACGGCGCGTGCGAAGCCGAGCTTCTCGATATGTCCGCTCTCTGCCTTGGCGACCGCCTGAATGGCGGCGAACATCGACTTGCCGGTTTCAATCTGGGCCTGAATGCTTTGCAGGGAGATGGTAGGAGCTTCCGTATCGCGAAACCGCGTGATCTCGCCGATGCACGCGTTCATCGCGGCGGTGGCGAGTTCAACGGGGATCAGGTCCTCAATCTCCTTCACCTCGACGCCGTCTGCGAGTTCAAGTGCTCCCAGCTGCAAGACATGTTGGCTGTCGATCAGGCGCTTCGCCTTCTTGTCCGTCCGCATATGGTTGGCCGCATCGTTGCCTGCGGGGTCAGAGTCGAGGAGGGCGACAACAGGCGGCTTGTCGGTATCCCGACCTCTGATCAGGTAGAGCATGTAAGGGATCTCGCTCGCCGATCCGCAGGGCACAATTACTAGATTGTTGAGGTCGAGGGTCTCGGCCGTTACGCCAGGCCGCCTCTGCCGCATGATTCGGGCGGCTCCGGCGAGAAGCACCTGCTCCGTGATCCCCTCGACGAGCAAGTTGACTGACCCCACGAAGGCCGTCTCGCCGACGAACGCACCGAAGGCAGAGCGAAGGGGCTCATAGTGGTTTCGCGAAACGTTTCGAACAACCCGGGTGCCATCATAGCCGCGCCCCTTCTCGAGCACTCGGATACGCTCGGCGTAGTTTTTGTCCAGCAGGAACGGCGAGTGCGTGACGTAGATCACCTGCACCGGTGGGCGGCCGTCCTGAGGGTCGGCAAGATCCTGGAGGACTTTCATGAGGTCCTGCTGAGCCTCGGCGGAGAGGTAGGTATCTGGTTCGTCCATTAGTAAGAGGCTTTCGCGCTCAGTCTGTGGACGGTGCGACTGGGCTTGGATGAGATATGAGAGGAAGTATTTGAGGCCGCTGCTGCGCTCGTCAAAGGTATACTCGGTCCCCGTACGGTCCCTGATCGTGAATACCAACTCGTGTTCGCGCGGTGTGACCTTCAGCGAGAAATCACGGTCCTGGACCCACCACTTTTTGAAGTTGAGGTAGCGCTCCAGTTGTTCGTTAATGGCTTCCACTAGCGCGTTGGCGTAGCCCTCCTTGCCGTCCGCGATCGCCTCCCGCAGATCCTTCAGCCTGGCCGGCTCGACGTTGCCGAGCTTCAAGAGCAAATCGCGCGCGAGAGCGAGCGACTTCTCCGCGCCATCTACGCGGCGAGCCTCGCGGAGGGCGTTCGCGATTGGTGACAGCGCCAGCCGTATATTGGGAGCGTTGGCGGCGAATATCTTATCATCTCCCAGCATCTCCGCGAAGCTGCCGGCGACTTCGAGCAGCGTTGTGCGCTGTCTGCGGTCGGAGATGCTGCTGGGCTGGGCGTCCCCATTCGCCAGCCAGTGCAGGGGGACCGCTGCGGGTAAGGCGACGTCCGGCATGATACGGAAGGGCTTCGGCAGGATGTCGGCGAGCGGTTGTGCCACTGAGGACGCCTCGACCACGTGCTTCTTCCACCCTTTATCGGGGTCTGGGATCCAAATGTCGAGCGCCTCGGGCGTCTCCCTGAACATCATGAAGCGGTCGAACTTTACATCTTTTGCGCCGGCGACGTTGGCGATCGCTTCCGCCTCATCCGACTCGACCATACTCCAACCGAGGCCAAGGTGCGGCCAGCAGGTCGCCTCCCGCTCCACGCTGAAGAAAGGCGAGTAGCGGCAGAGATCGCGCTGCTCGAAGCCAATCCCTGACACGGCCTTCTCGACCGCACTCAGAAGGTGACTCTTCCCAGATTCGTTCGCGCCGACGATGGTCGTAATCCGACTGTCGAACTCGACCTCAACGTAGGGATACCAGGCGTCACGAAACATTTCCCAATCGCCCTTGGGCTGGGCATGGGGCGTCGCCTTGCGGATATGGTCGAAGTTAAACGACTTGTAGAAGCGCGCATAGACGGTTGAAAGTCTCATGGTCAATCCATGTAAAGATGGTGTCAGCCGCAGTAATCTGCGAACGCCGGAAGCGCGAACGAATGGAGTACTTTGCATGCCTGAACCAAGCGCACAAGATAGGCCGCGCCATCGGCTAGGGAGCTTGAATCGTTTTCAACATCAATAATTGCAGATTCGTGGCCGAATATACGGCAGAGTCCGAGACGAGGCAGTTCTTCCAAGACGATCGCTGCCGAAGGAGCCTCCAGCGAACGGCGGCTACCCTAACGGTTGCTGCTGAAAGCTGCGGGTCACCGTCCGGCCCTAGGCCGAATGTCAGGAACGCGCCGCATCGCTGCCGTTGTGGTCGGGTAGCGGTGAGCGGCGAAAGGCCGTTCACAATACTGAGACTTGAACTGGCGACGACAGGCCACGGCAAACCAGACGAGATGTCCGGGTGACGGGGCCCGGCGTCAAAACCGCCTTCCGCGTCCCCCTCGGCGTCAATTCGCTCAAGGTAGTCAGAGAAGGATAGCGCGTCACGAGACCTCGCAGCAACTCGATCCGCTGGGCCTCCTCGAGATAGCGCGCGCTGCCCAACAAATTGCGTACATTCCATTTGTTGAAATCGAATTTTGTCCCGAGCATATCCAGCCCCACGAAGAAGGCCGTTGGTCGGTCCGACATCGGCAGCAACTCGACCCAAGCGAAAAGTGCGGGCAGCTCGTGGTCTCGTATCCATTTACGATCGCCATATTCGGCCATCACCGCTTCAAGCCCACTCAAGATTGTGTCGGCAGGAACAACGAGGCCACCAACGACCATGCGTTGCGCTAGCTCGCGCCTTTTAATGTTTCCAATCAGAATTTCATTGAACTCTGCGGCTCGATCGCCATGAGGCATGAGGACGGCACATCCAACAAACCGCGCGACGCGTACCAGGTCATTAGGGGAACCTTCCTCCTTGACTGTGTGGGCAGCCGCTATGAGAACTTCGGCAATATCGCGCGTCTGGGCTCGGTCTCTGGAGCGGTTTGTAGCAGCGCGCGCAAAGTGGGGCCAATTGCCGAACTTGCCCTCCGGCATCGGCTCGTGCCGCTGCTGCCAGATCACTTGCAGCCCGACGGCAGCTTCGGCACCAAACTCCCGGTCAAGGAGGCAACGTTTTAAAACGGCCTCGGCGTCTTCGGTGCCAATGGTCGTAAGTACGACGCGGTACTCGTGGACATGCGAGATCCGCATTTCGTCCAGGGCGTGTCCGTTGGACTTGTTGGCCGCAAACGCAACCTTGGCAGCATGAACGCCTGCCAGATCGGCTCCGAGCATATCGTCCAGAATCGGCCCTTGACTGGCGTCAGGAACCCGCCGCATTGCCCAAGTAAGCCGTGCCATGTGATGGCGCGAAGCTGATTGAGCGATGAGCTGCCGCCCCTTGCATCGACGAGACCATCTCGCACCGTCGGTAGTCTTTAGCCGAAACAGAGTGCGGTCAGCCGGCGCGTGCGGCCTTTGTGCGATTACGTCCACCTGCCGCTCTTTTAACGCTACGCACGGAGACGGCTTTGGGAGCCACGACGTCGCCGAGCCGCTCTATACGGAGGGGCGCGCGCGAGGGAAGGCGAACGACGAGTTCGAGTTGCCCCCCGATCGCCTCGACGTAGCTTTTAAGAGTAGACAAGTACATGTCGGCTTGTTTCTCGATCTTCGAGACCGAAGGCTGCTTGATCTTGAGGACCGAAGCGATTTCGGCCTGGGCCTTTCCAGCGGCACGCCGCAAATCGCCGAGACTCTCGACTTCTCCCCTTAACTCTTCGAAACGCGCGTCGACCCGCTCCCGACGATCCTCGGGGAGCGCAGCGATTAGGTCATCAAGCTTGCGTCCCATCACTTCTTCTCCTTCTTCGCCGCCGCCAAACGGTCGAGATGCCCTTGATAGCGCTTGTCCGCCTTGGCGATCAGACTTTTATAGAAGCGCTTCTCACTCACGCCCGACTTATCGCCGGCGACGAGCAGGATCGCCTTCCGCTTCCGATCGAATGCGAACGCAACCCGCCAGACACCATCATCAGCGTCGAAGCGAAGTTCTTTCATGTTCGCGAACGACGAGTCATTCAAGGTATCCGCATGCGGTCGCCCCAGCTGGGGCCCGAACACACCGAGCAGCTTAGCCGAAGCCAATAGCTCATCTTGGACTGTCTGGGGCAACGCCTCGAACTCCCCATCGAACTCATCGCCAAAAACGACTTCCCAAGTCATATATAGCTCCTAGGCTATGTAGTCAACATCATCAAGCTGCCGAACGATAGTCTGCGGCCGAAACAAGGTACGCGCGGTCGACGATAATCCGGCCGCCGTTGACACGACTGGCAATTCGCGACCTGTCTGCGCTATCGAGCGGCATCGTCACCGGCGTTCTGACGGGCATGGCCGGCGCGTATCTGTCGCTTGCCCAGAATCCCGGCTTGTCGTGAAGGATATGACCGCCAGCAAGGGTTCCATCGCGCCGGCAGCGCTCACCGTCGCCAAATATGGAAACCGGTGCCGGCGAGGTTCGCGTGTCTGGCGGGGAAGGTCCCTGGCCCGGAGGTGAAGCCGGCGAGGCGTTTGCGCTGGTCCATGCGTAATCGTGCGGAGGACCGCGCCGCGCCGCGCTGTGCATCGCATCTCTCGTCCCGCTGCGCTGCTGAGGCCTCTTCTGTCAGGCGGTCTAGGTTTCGCGCTTCGGGCCGAGCAGGAACACTGTCAGGGCGGCGGCGAACGTGGCAACAGCACTGTAGGCAATGGCACTGGCAATCCCGGCATTGTCCACCAATACTCCGCCGAAAATCGCGCCGGCTGCGATTGCCACTTGGAATGCTACGACCATCAGCACACCGGCGCTTTCGGCCTGCTCGGGAACGGCCCGCCGCACCATCCACGTCTGTAATCCCACCGGCACCGCGCCGAAGGCAAAGCCCCACGCTGCAACCGCAATCGCCGAGGCGAAGGCCGATGCTCCCGTCGTCAGCAGCGAAACAGCGGCTATCGCTATGAGCAGCGGTGCAAGGGCCGCGACTGCCTTGAGACTGTACTCCGCTAGAAGCCCGCCGGCCAAATTGCCGAAGAATCCGCCGATGCCAAAAGCAAGCAACACAAGCGAGATCGTCTCGACGTCAAGCGCGGGAATCTTCTCGAGGAAGGCGCGGATATAAGTGATTCCGGCGAAGTGGCCGGAAGCGACCAGCAGGACGACCACAAGCGCGACCTTGACCATCGGAATCTTAGCCACATCCATCAGGCTGCGGAAGCTAGCCACTCCAATCGGAGGCAGTCTCGGAATGGTTATGAGTTGCACCAGCAGTGTAGCCGCGCCGCCGACTGCGGCGAGCATGAAGGCGCTTCGCCATCCCCAGATATCGCCGACATAAGCGCCGATTGGAGCTGCGCAAACGGTAGCCACGGAAACGCCGGTGAGGATGATCGACATAGCGCGCGGCAGGAGGTGGCTTGGAACGAGCCGCATCGCCAGTGTTGCCGACATCGACCAGAAGCCTCCGAGCGCTATGCCGAGCACGACGCGTGCAGTCAGGAGAACCGCCAGCGACCACGCGCCGGCCGCCAGAACGTCCGACAGGATCAGCAGCAGCGTCATCGCCCACATGACGATCCTGCGGTCCAGGCGCTTTGTGATGATGGCCACCGTCGGCGCCGAGATCGCCCCGACGATAGCGGTCGCCGTCATCGCTTGTCCAGCCGCTCCCTCGGTGATACCGAGATCATGTGCGAGCGGCGTGAGCAGGCTAACAGGCAGAAACTCTGCCGTGACCAGCCCGAAGGTGCCCAAGGAAAGCGAAATGACCGCACCCCATGCGGGACCAGACGGTGGGACGGGCTTTTCTGGGTCGTGCAGAACAGCGTCCATGACGCCTGCTGCGGATTGGGTCATGAACGAAGTCTCCACTTTGATGCAATGCAACGTGATGTTGGCTGCCTTGACCCAAATCTAAAAACACAAGCGCATTTCCCGGCGGCGTTGCACGGAGGAGGGGATGTTCATTGCTTCGCGATATTTTGTGACGGTGCGGCGCGCAACATCGATGCCGGTTTCCTTCAGCCGGACAGCGATGTCCTCATCGGAAAGCACGTCGCCGGGAGATTCTGCGGCAATGATCGCTTTGATCCGATGCCGGACAGCTTCGGCGGAGTGCGCATCGCCGCCTTGGCAGGACGCGATCGCAACGGTGAAAAAATACTTCAGTTCAAAGACTCCGCGCGGGGTAAGCATGTACTTGTTCGAGGTCACCCGGCTTACCGTCGACTCGTGCACGCCGATCGCGTCAGCGACGGTTCTAAGATTGAGAGGCCGCAGGTGGGCGACGCCATGTTCCAAAAAGGCATCCTGCTGACGCACGATTTCAGCCGCAACCTTAACAATGGTCTTGGCGCGCTGATCGAGGCTGCGGATTAGCCAGTTCGCGCTTTGCAAGCATTCGTCGAGAAATGCTTGATCTTTCGAATTTTGGGCAGTTTGACGCGAGACTTCGGCATAGTAGCTTTGGTTGATCAGCAGCTTTGGCAGCGTGGCGGGATCAAGTTCGATCTGCCACCCGCCTTGCGGTGAGGGCGTGACCCAGACATCGGGTATGATTGATTCAGACGCACCGGATTGGAATCGGTTCCCAGGCTTGGGATCGAGCGCCCGAATCTCATGCATCATGTCGAGAAGGTCTTCTTCATCGACGCCGCAATGCTGCTTCAGTGCCTCAAAATCCCGTCGCGCAAGCTTTTCAAGATGGGCAACCAAAGCTGCCATTGCCGGGTCGAGCCGGTTTCGCTGGCGCAACTGGATCTCGAGGCATTCTCTGAGACTTCGCGCAAAAACTCCCGGTGGATCAAATTGCTGCAAGGTTCCGAGAACCCGTTCCACAACAGCCTCACGGACATTCAGGCTCTCGGCCAGCTCCAAAAGGTTTGCCCGAATATAGCCAGTGTCTTCCAGATCGGCGGCAAGCTGGCCAGCGATCAGCCGCTCCTGTGGTGTGAACGCAGTGAGGGCGATCTGACGAGCGACATGGTCGTGCAATGTTTCGGCGAGGGTGGCAAACTCGTCGAGGGAAGGGCCATTGCCCGGCGGGTTGTTGGTCGTGTTGCCAAGTGATTTCCATTGCCCGAGCCGTTCAGGCGACCCTGCCCCGGTCGGTCCTTCAACGGCGTTTGCGCCAGGGCCGACAGGCTGATCCGCTCCCGAAATCGAAACATCGCCAAAAGGCCCGCCATCGTTTGACGCAGATTCCAAGAGCGGGTTCTTCTCGATTTCCCGCTCCACGAACTGATGCAGTTCAGTATGCGCCAGTTGCAGCAAGCGAATCGACTCAATGAGTTGAGGCGATGCGACCATGGATTGCTTCTGGCGCTGAAGCAGGCTTGCTGAGGATTGCATGGTGAGCGCGATAATCCTGTCGAGGGAGCCTCTTGGGGCGGGCAATGGCACCAGTGAGACGTTTTCTAGGTCATGCGGCGGCTTTCAGCGTTTCGAGAACGTTTTGCGGGGATGAGACGCCATAGGGGTCGGCCTCGCAGTTGTCGGAGAAACCTTCCTCCTCAAACCACTGCTCCACCACGCCATTGTTGATCAGGGCGGCGTAGCGCCAGGAGCGCATCCCGAAGCCGAGATTGTCCTTGGCGACCAGCATGCCCATCTTGCGTGTGAACTCGCCTGAGCCATCGGGGATGAGCTCGACCTTCTGCAGGCCCAAGGACTTCCCCCACGCATTCATGACGAAGGCATCGTTGACGGAGACGCAGTAAATCGCGTCAATTCCCTCCTTCTCAAACTCATCATAGAGCTCTTCGAAATTGGGCAGTTGGTAGGTCGAGCAGGTCGGAGTGAAGGCGCCAGGCAGCGAGAACAGGATGACGCGCTTGCCGGCAAAGTAGTCGTCAGATGTCTTTTCTTCCCAGCGATATGGATTTGGGCCCTGGACTGACTCATCGCGAACACGCGTGAGAAAGGTGACGAAGGGAACCTTCTTTTGAACGGTCATCAACTTGCTCCTCAGGAAAAAACTGGCGCGCCGGATTCTGGCAGAGGCTGGCGCAATACCGAGCAAAGGCTCGTATGCCGGGCATGAAATGAGGCCCTCGCGGCTCGCACCCTCCTTTTTCCATCCCGATGTAGGGGAACGTCTTGGCTGCTGGTCTTCGTCACCCGAACGCCATCGATCTGAGCAAGTGGAGGCTGTCGAGCCGCTGGGGCAATCTTTCCACGGCTATGGCGCCGGAAGCGGCATCCATCGCTCGCGCTCGTGCCCGGGACAAAGTGATAGCGGGCCCGAAGTAGCCAATATCGAACGCGTGTGGAGGCCTCAAATGTGACTTCACGCAAGAGACCCGCGTTACTGAGCTGGTTCGGCGTATTGTCGAAGTTTGCCAGTGACCCGCCGACCTTGGCTTCGGTGGCTCTTTGATGGGGCTGTTGGGCACTCACATGCTGATCAGAACCGGTAGACGGCAATTGCGCGAGCGCCATGTGTTGGCGTGCCGGCATCGGACCAGCCGTGCGCAAAGCGGCTACCGAGGAGGGACCTCCGAAGGAGATGATGTACCGATGTTCAGCGGGAACAGGCACCGTCTCCTCAGGCCACGGTCTAGAGCTTCGCGTGTCGGGCATGGCGCAAGTCGCTTTCATCGTGTTTTGATGGGCTCTGACCAGGAGCAGCAAGCGGCGTGCCATTTCAAATAGAGATGCTTTTGGAGCGATCCTTTTTCTTGGGAGGACCGTGTCTTCAAGACCGGGCGCGCCCTATAACCGCCTCGTCAGCACGCTCGACAAGGGTGCTGTATGGTGCGGATATGCGGCGCTTCCGCACCGGCTGGACAAAGACGAACCGAAAGCCGAGCCGATGCCCTACCTCACACCGGCGAGCACTGCAGCGATTTCGTAGCGTCTGCCGCAAACGTGTTCTTGCGTGCGCAGGCTCGGCTTTCGCGAACATGCGCCGTCGCAGCAACCATGAGCGCGCGCTTCGGCAAGCGCCTGACTCCGTGAGGATCGAATTCCCCAATCGTGTCTATTTGCCACCCTCTTATGTTCGAAACTGGACCAGAATGTCGCAAGCCCGACCTAAAGGTCGCCGAGGCGTACTATCCGACACGGTTCTGTCCCCTTTGTTGGCCCGCGACACCGGCCTATTTCGCCGAGCTCTTGTCTGGCCTCAGGCTAACCCGGTGAAAAGCAACCACAATTTTTTTCTTCTGCTGGGTCGGCCAAATTGGCACGAGTTTTGAAGCTCCTTCGTTGCGGGCCGGGAGCTGCCGACCGACCTTCCTTTCGTGGATGGCACCGCGATCGATGGAACGAAGAAAGAAAAGCAAAATGTCAAATCCGCATCAGATAGCATTCTATGGGAAGGGGGCCTCGGCGAAACCGCCCCCTACCAAACAGGCTCGCCGCCCTTGTCGACCCTTGCGCAGGAAATCTTGATGGCCGGCTGCGACTCAAAGGCCCGCCACACTCGCCTTAATCCTGAACTCGAAGGCGCAGGATAACGTTCTGCGTCTCGCCCCGCGGTATGCCTAGGCAGTTACACGTTGGCCGACCTTGATAATCGAATCGGGCTACGCTGCGGAGGACGTCGTCTACATGCCTTCCTAAGCCATTCGCTGCCCGCAGCGCCTGCCGGTCACCTCCCGCCCTTCCATCGCTTAGAGATCAAGTGCCACCATGTCCGAACAACCCTTGCCGACGCTGCCGATGTGGCGCGTCGATCACATCGAGCCCTCGCCCGAGATGTTGGCGCAACGCGCCAACGGTCCGATCCACCGCGTGCGCTTCCCGTCCGGGCACGAAGGCTGGTGGGTGACAGGCTACGATGAAGCCAAGGCGGTGCTGTCCGACGCGGCGTTCCGGCCCTCGGGAATGCCGCCGGCGACATTCACCCCGGATTCGGTGATTCTCGGATCGCCGGGGTGGTTGGTCTCGCACGAGGGGGGCGAGCATGCCCGGTTACGCACGATCGTGGCGCCGGCCTTCAGCAACCGCAGGGTGAAGCTGCTCGCGCAGCAAGTCGAGGTGATCGCCGCGCAGTTGTTCGAGACACTGGCGGCCCAGCCCCAGCCCGCCGACCTGCGGCGCCACCTCTCCTTTCCACTTCCGGCCATGGTCATCAGCGCGCTGATGGGCGTGCTCTACGAGGATCACGCCTTTTTCGCCGGGCTGTCCGACGAGGTGATGACGCACCAGCATGAAAGCGGCCCGCGCAGCGCGTCGCGTTTGGCCTGGGAAGAACTGCGCGCCTACATTCGCGGCAAGATGCGGGACAAGCGCCAGGATCCTGGCGACAACCTGCTGACGGATCTGCTCGCGGCGGTCGACCAGGGCAAGGCGACCGAGGAAGAGGCGATCGGCCTGGCGACGGGCATGCTGGTGGCGGGGCACGAGAGCACCGTCGCGCAGATCGAATTCGGCCTGCTGGCCATGTTCCGCCATCCGCAACAGCGCGAACGCCTGGTCGGCGATCCATCCCTGGTGGACAAGGCGGTGGAGGAAATCCTGCGCATGTACCCGCCGGGCGCGGGCTGGGACGGCATCATGCGCTATCCGAGGACCGACGTGACCATCGCGGGCGTGGATATTCCTGCGGAGAGCAAGGTGCTTGTCGGCCTGCCGGCGACGTCGTTCGATGCGCGCCATTTCGACGACCCGGAAATCTTCGACATCGGACGCGACGAAAACCCGCACCTGGCGTTCTCCCATGGGCCGCACTACTGCATCGGCGCGGCGCTGGCCAGGCTGGAACTCAAGGTGGTGTTCGGTTCGATCTTCCAGCGCTTTCCCGCGCTGCGCCTGGCCGTGGCGCCCGAAGAACTGAAGTTGCGCAAGGAGATCATCACTGGCGGGTTCGAGGAATTCCCGGTGCTCTGGTGATGCGCGGACGCCGCCGGGAATCGCGATCTTCTCCGCAATTTGCCGGCGCGCCTGGCGCGCGCCGGTCAGATCAGCCAGCCAACAGGTAACCAAGATGGACGTGCAAGAAACCACGGCAGCATGCCGGGACGCCTTCGCCGAACTGGCGTCGCGAGCGTGCATCCACGACCCGTATCCGTTCATGCGGTGGTTGCGCGAGCACGATCCGGTGCATCGCGCGGCGTCGGGCCTCTTTCTGTTGAGCCGCCACGCCGACATCTACTGGGCGCTCAAGGCCACGGGCGATGCTTTTCGGGGACCGGCACCAGGCGAACTGGCGCGCTATTTCCCGCGTGCGGCGACCAGCCTGTCGCTAAGTTTGCTGGCGTCCACTTTAGCGATGAAGGAACCTCCAACGCATACGCGTCTGCGCCGGCTGATCTCGCGCGATTTCACCATCGGCCAGATCGACAAGCTGAGGCCGACCATCGCTGGCATTGTCGCAGCGCGCCTGGACGGCATGGCGCCCGCACTGGAGCGCGGGGAGGCAGTGGACCTGCATCGGGAATTCGCGCTGGCCTTGCCCATGCTTGTTTTCGGCGAACTGTTCGGCATGCCCCCGGACGACATTCTCGGGCTCGTCACCGGCATCAGCGCCATTCTGGAAGGCCTGAGCCCGCACGCCAGCGATCCCCAACTCGCTGCGGGGGACGTGGCCAGCGCCAGGGTGCAGGCCTACTTCGGCGACCTCATACAGCGCAAGCGCACCGATTCCCGCCACGACATCGTGTCAATGCTGGTCGGCGCACACGACGACGATGCCGAGATGCTGTCGGATGCGGAATTGATCAGCATGCTCTGGGGCATGCTGCTGGGCGGCTTCGCCACCACTGCCGCGGCCATCGGCCATGCGGTCCTGGCGATGCTGGCGTATCCCGAACAGCGGCACTGGCTGAAGGGAGATGCCGTGGGGGTGAAGGCATTCGTCGAAGAAGCCCTGCGCTACGACGCGCCCGCCATGTTCAGCTCCATTCCACGTATCGCCCAGCGCGACATCGAACTGGGCGGCGTGGTGATCCCGAAGAACGCGGACGTGCGCGTGCTGATCGCGGCCGGCAATCGCGACCCGGACGCCTTCGCCGATCCCGACCGCTTCGATCCCGTGCGGTTCTACGGCACCAGTCCTGGCATGTCGATCGACGGGAAGATCATGCTGACCTTCGGCCATGGCATCCACTTCTGCCTTGGTGCGCAACTGGCGCGGGTGCAGTTGGCCGAGAGCCTGCCGCGGATCCAGGCGCGCTTCCCCACGCTGGCATTGGCCGAGCAGCCGACCCGGGAGCCCTCCGCGTTCCTTAGGACGTTCCGCGCGCTGCCGGTGCGGCTGCATGGGCAGGAGGGCTGAGATGCGCGTCGTGGTCGATCAGGATCTGTGCGGAACGACCGGGCAGTGCGTGCTGACGCTGCCGGGCGCCTTTCGCCAGCGCGAACCGGACGGGGTGGCCGAAGTGTGCGTGGCGACGGTCCCGCAGGCGCTGCACGCCGCCGTGCGGCTTGCGGCCAACCAGTGCCCGGTCGCCGCCATTCGGGTCATCGAAAGCGACGCTGGCCATGACGAGCGCGCCAGCGCCGACCCTGCGCCTTCTCCGGCGGAGGCCGAGCGGCATGCTGCGAAAGACCAATGCAATTCAGGAGACACGATGGGACGGTTTGAAGGCAAGGTGGCCGTGGTGACCGGCGCCGGCGCCGGCATCGGGAAGGCATGCGCTCTCGCCATCGCGCGCGGGGGCGGCAGAGTGGTGGTGGCCGACATTGATGGCTCGGCTACCATCGCCTGCACCGCGCAGATCGCGGCCGAAGCAGGCCATGCGCTGCCCATAGCCATGGATATCGCCGATGAGCAGGCCGTGGCAGCGCTGTTCGAGACGGCGGAGCGGCACTTCGGGGGGGTCGACCTGCTGGTGAACAATGCGAGCGCCATGCATCTGACCCCGCGCGACCGCGCGATCCTCGACCTGGACCTGGCAGTCTGGGACCAGACCATGGCGACCAATCTGCGCGGCACGCTGCTCTGCTGCCGGCAGGCCATCCCACGGATGATCGCCCGCGGCGGTGGCGCGATCGTCAACATGTCGTCGTGCCAGGGGCTCAGCGGTGACACGGCGCAGACGTCCTACGCCGCGTCGAAGGCGGCGATGAACATGCTCTCGGCTTCGCTCGCCACCCAATACGGTCATGCGCAGATCCGCTGCAACGCCGTTGCGCCGGGTCTCGTCATGACCGAGCGTCTCCTCGCCAAGCTGGACGAGTGCATGCAACGGCATCTGCGCCGGCACCAGCTCCTGCAGCGCGTCGGCCGCCCCGAGGACGTGGCCGCGCTCGTGGCGTTCCTGCTCTCCGACGATGCTGCGTTCATCACCGGCCAGGTCGTGTGCATCGACGGCGGCATGCTGGCGCATGTGCCGACATACGCCGACGGTGGCAACAGCTGCGCCGCGCCCCCTGCCGGCGCCACCGAATCGGCGGCGGCGGCGCGCTGCTGATGGACATGCTGCTCAACCCACTCAACCGTCGGCACCGGCTGCGATGCGACATCCCGGTCATGCCTGGCGCTTTCCCCCTGGTCGGGCATCTTCCCGCCATTGTCTGCGACCTGCCGCGCCTGCTGCAGCGCGCAGAACGGACGCTGGGCAGCCACTTCTGGCTGGATTTCGGCCCTGCCGGACACCTGATGACCTGCGTGGATCCGGAAGCGTTCGCACTGCTCCGGCACAAGGACGTGTCCTCGGCGCTGATCGAAGAGATCGCGCCCGAATTGCTTGGCGGAACGTTGGTTGCCCAGGACGGCGGCGCGCACCGGCAGGCGCGCGATGCGATCAAGGCGGCGTTCCTGCCCAAGGGGCTGACCCAGGCCGGCATCGGCGACCTGTTCGCGCCCGTCATCCGGGCGCGGGTGCAGGCGTGGCGGGACCGCGGCGAGGCAACCATCCTGCGCGAAACCGGCGACCTGATGCTCAAGCTCATCTTCAGCCTCATGGGCATCCCCGCGCAGGACCTGCCGGGATGGCATCGCAAGTACCGGCAACTGCTGCAGTTGATCGTCGCGCCCCCGGTCGACCTGCCCGGACTGCCCTTGCGGCGCGGCCGCGCCGCCCGCGACTGGATCGACGCGCAGTTGCGCCAGTTCGTTCGCGACGCGCGCGCGCATGCTGCGCGCACCGGGTTGATCAACGACATGGTGAGCGTCTTCGACCGCAGCGACGATAGGCTCTCCGATGACGTCCTGGTCGCCAATATCCGCTTGCTGCTGCTTGCCGGTCACGACACCACTGCCTCGACGATGGCCTGGATGGTGATCGAGCTGGCGCGGCAGCCTGTGCTGTGGGACGCCCTGGTCGAGGAGGCGCAACGCGTGGGCGCGGTGCCGACCCGGCACGCGGACCTGGCGCAGTGTCCGGTCGCCGAGGCGCTGTTCCGCGAGACGCTGCGCCTGCATCCGGCGACCACGCTCCTGCCGCGTCGCGCGCTGCAGGAATTGCAACTCGGCCAACGGCGCATTCCCGCGGGCACCCATCTGTGCATCCCGCTGCTGCATTTCTCGACCTCGGCGCTGCTGCACGAGGCGCCTGATCAGTTCCGCCTGGCGCGGTGGCTGCATCGCACGGAGCCGATCCGGCCGGTGGACATGCTGCAGTTCGGTACCGGCCCACACGTCTGCATCGGCTACCACCTGGTATGGCTGGAAATGGTGCAGTTCTGCATCGCCTTGGCGCTGACCATGCACCAGGCCGGGGTGCGGCCGCGGTTGCTGAGCGGCGTCGAAAGAGGCCGGCGCTATTACCCGACCGCACATCCTTCCATGACAATCCGCATCGGATTCTCATGAGCTGGCATCGCATGGTGTGGCGGGCAGCGGCGCCGGCGACGCGCGGCATTGCTGCACTCAGCGCGCGCGCTCGGTGCGACGCCGGCAACACCGCGGCGGCTCGGCGCTCGCCATGGCCGTGTCAGGTACAAGGACATGAACAACATGCAAACCGGTTCCACGCTACACGACGACCGAACTGGCGTTTCCGCGCTCGGCGGATTGGGCGCGCAGGCGCGCGGCGCATCCGGCAGGCTGCTGCCGGAGATCTGGATGCAGGACGGCGCAAAGCGGGTCGAACAGGCGCTGGCGCGTCTTCTCTGCGCCAAAGACGACGGTGAGACCGAGCTGATGGCGGCGATGCGCTACGCCACCTTGCATGGCGGGAAGCGCACCCGCGCCTTGCTCTGTCTGGCTGCCGGCGCACTGGCCGACACGCCGGCGCACATGCTCGACGACGTCGGCGCCGCCATTGAGATGATGCACGCCTGTACCCTGGTCCACGACGACCTGCCCGCGATGGACGACGACGTGCTTCGCCGCGGCCTTCCGACCGTGCACGTCAAGTTCGGCGAAGCCACTGCGATCCTGGTCGGCGATGCGCTGCAGGCGCACGCCTTCCTGACCCTGGCGAGCCTGGATGCGCCGGGCGACAACCGTATCGCGCTCGTGCGCGAACTGGCGCAGGCCGTGTCCGCCGAGGGTGCCGCAGGCGGGCAGGCCATGGATCTGTCGCTGGTCGGAAAGCACGCCGAGCTGGACAGGATCTTGGCGATGCACCGGATGAAGAGCGGAGCGCTAGTGCGCGCGTCCGTTCGCATGGGCGCGCTATGCTCCATCGCGGAGGATGCCGCGCACGCTACGCTGTACTGTGCGCTCGATCGCTACACCGCCTGTTTCGGGCTGGCGTTGCAGGTGGTCGACGACATTCTCGACGCGACAGCGGATACTGCGACGCTGGGCAAGACCCCCGGCAAGGACGCGGCGGCGCAGAAGCCGACCTGCGCGTCGATCATGGGGCTGCAGGCAGCGCGCCAGTTCGCGCTGGATTTGTTGCGCGACGCCGCGGAGGCCATCGCCCCGCTGGGGCCGCGTGCGGAACGGTTGGCGCAGATGCTGCAGCGGGCCAACGTGTATCTGTCCGCGCCATACGCATGAGCGCGCCTGTCCGCATAGACTCGCCCCTGTGCTGCTGCGATCGGCCGGCGGGCGGTGCATGCTGCTCTTTGTCCGAGTCCGCGGCGCCGATCGCAGCGATTGCCCGATCCTGGTCCTCGTCAACCGTCTGCAGAAGGAACATCCCGCGTGAACGCGCTGTCCCAACAGATCCTTTCCGAATTGCGCCACCTGCTGAGCGAGATGAGCGACGGCGGCAGCGTCGGTCCGTCCGTCTACGACACGGCGCGAGCTCTGCAGTTCCACGGCAACGTCTCCGGTCGGCAGGACGCATACGCGTGGCTCATCGCGCAGCAACAGGCCGATGGCGGATGGGGAAGTGCGGACTTCCCGCTGTTCCGCCATGCGCCCACGTGGGCGGCGTTGCTGGCATTGCAGCGTGCCGATCCGCTTCCCGGCGCTGCCGACGCAGTCCAGGCTGCAACCCGGTTCCTCGAGCGCCAGCCCGATCCCTACGCGCATGCGGTGCCGGAAGACGCGCCGATCGGCGCGGAGCTGATCCTGCCGCAGTTGTGCGGCGAGGCCGCATCCTTGCTGGGCGGCGTGGCGTTTCCGCGCCACCCGGCGCTGTTGCCGTTGCGGCAAGCGTGCCTGGTCAAGCTGGGGGCGGTGGCGACGTTGCCGAGCGGCCATCCGTTGCTGCACTCCTGGGAAGCCTGGGGGACGTCGCCGACCACCGCGTGCCCGGATGACGACGGCAGCATCGGCATCAGTCCGGCGGCCACCGCCGCGTGGCGTGCGCACGCCGTGACACCGGGGAGCACGCCGCAGGTCGGGCGCGCCGACGCGTATCTGCAGGCGGCATCGCGGGCGACGCGCAGCGGCATCGAAGGTGTCTTTCCCAACGTCTGGCCGATCAATGTATTCGAGCCATGCTGGTCGCTGTACACCCTGCATCTGGCCGGTCTGTTCGCGCATCCCGCGCTCGCGGAGGCGGTGCTAGTGATCGTCGCGCAGCTCGACGCGCGCCTGGGCGAGCGCGGTCTGGGCCCGGCCTTGCACTTCGCGGCCGATGCGGACGACACCGCCGTTGCGTTATGCGTCCTGCGCCTTGCAGGCCGCGACCCATCGGTCGATGCGTTGCGCCATTTCGAAATCGGCGAGCTGTTCGTCACCTTCCCCGGCGAGCGCAATGCCTCGGTGTCGACCAACATCCATGCCCTGCATGCGTTGCGGATGTTGGGAAAGCCCGCGGCCGGCACCAGCGCCTACGTCGAGGCCAATCGCAACCCGGACGGTCTATGGGACAACGAAAAATGGCACGTTTCGTGGCTGTATCCCACCGCGCATGCGGTCGCTGCGCTGGCGCAAGGCAAGCACCAGTGGCGCGACGAGCGCGCGCTGGCGGCGCTGCTGCAGGCGCAGCGCGAGGACGGCGGCTGGGGCGCCGGTCGCGCGTCCACATTCGAGGAAACCGCCTATGCACTGTTCGCGTTGCACGTGATGGACGGGAGCGAAGAGCCGACAGGGCGCCGGCGCATCGCGCAGGCGGTGGCGCGTGCGCTGGAGTGGATGCTCGCCCGCCATGCGGCGCATGCATTGCCGCAGACGCCGCTGTGGATCGGCAAGGAACTGTATTGCCCCACCCGGGTCGTGCGCGTGGCCGAACTCGCTGGGTTGTGGCTGGCGCTTCGTTGGGGGCGGCGCGTCCTGGCCGAGGGAGCAGGAGCGGCGCCATGATCCAGAACGCACGCGCGCTGCAGCAGGTGCTGGAGTGGGGGCATTCGCTGACCGGGTTCGCCGACGAGCATGCCGTGGAAGCGGTCAGGGGCGGCCAGTACATCCTGCAGCGCATCCACCCGAGCCTGCGCGACACCAGCGCCCGCACCGGCCGCGATCCGCAGGACGAAACGCTGATCGTGGCGTTCTATCGCGAACTGGCGCTGCTGTTCTGGCTCGACGATTGCAACGACCTTGGCCTGATCGCGCCGGAGCAGCTCGCCGCGGTGGAGCAGGCGCTGGGGCAGGGCGTGCCGTGCGCGCTCCCCGGATTCGAGGGCTGCGCTGTGCTGCGCGCTTCGCTGGCCGCGCTCGCCTACGATCGTCGCGACTATGCTCAGCTTCTCGACGATACCCGGTGCTACTGCGCGGCGCTGCGCGCCGGACACGCGCAGGCGGCAGGGGCGGAACGCTGGTCCTACGCCGAGTACCTGCACAACGGCATCGATTCGATCGCCTACACGAACGTGTTCTGTTGCCTGTCGTTGCTGTGGGGGCTGGACATGGCGACCTTGCGCGCGCGTCCGGCGTTTCGCCAGGTCCTGCGGCTCATCTCCGCGATAGGGCGCCTGCAGAACGATCTCCATGGACGCGAAAAGGACAGGTCGGCCGGCGAGGGAGACAACGCGGCGATCCTGCTGCTGCAGCGCTATCCGGCTATGCCTGTGGTGGAGTTCCTCAAGGACGAGCTGGCCGGCCATATGCGCATGCTGCACGGGGTGATGGCGCAACAACGCTTTCCCCCGCCGTGGGCACCGTTGATCGAGGCCATGGCGGCCATCCGCGCGCAGTACTACCAGACCTCGACTAGCCGCTACCGCAGCGACGCTGCGGGGGGAGGCCAGCGTGCGCCGGCCTGAACGCGCGGGAGGCGGGGGCGTGCGCGCGCTGCCGTCGGTCCGATCCGACGCAATGCCGCCGCCCGATGCGACGGACGGAGTGAGCGTGAGCGACACCGCCCTGAGCCGGCGCAAGGACGACCATCTGGACATCGTGCTGGATCGGCGAACGGCGTCGGCCACGGTCGCCGCCGGCTGGGAGTACATCCGTTTCGAACACTGCGCATTGCCCGAGTTGGACCTGACGCAGATCGACCTGCGCGCCTCGCTGCTGGGCAAGACCATGCGCGCGCCGCTGCTGATCAGCTCAATGACCGGCGGCATGCCACGCGCCGAGGCCATTAACCGGCATCTGGGCGAGGCAGCGCAAGCCTTGGGGATAGCCATGTGCGTCGGTTCGCAGCGCGTGAGCCTGCAATCCCGCAACTCCCAGGGGCTGACGCGCGCGCTGCGCCGCCTGGCGCCAGACATTCCATTGCTTGCCAATATCGGCGCCGCGCAACTGCGCGAGGCTGACGGCCTGGACCTTGCGCGCCGGGCGGTGGATGCGCTGGAGGCCGACGGACTCATCGTCCATCTCAATCCGCTGCAGGAAGCGGTACAGCCGGAGGGCGACCGCGACTGGCGCGGCGTCCTGGCGCAGATCGCTCGCGCCGCGCGCAGCGTGGGCGTGCCGATCGTGGCCAAGGAAGTGGGGTCGGGCCTGTCCGCCTCGGTGGCCTGTGCGCTCGTTCAGGCGGGCGTGGCGGTGATCGATGTCGCCGGCGCCGGCGGCACCAGCTGGGCCGCGGTGGAGGGCGAGCGGGCCCGCGATGCCGCCGACCGTGCAGTGGCGATGGCGTTCGCCGGTTGGGGCATTCCGACCCCGGCCAGCGTGCAGGCGGTACGTAGGGCGCTGCCAGCGGTGAAGCTGATCGCGTCGGGCGGGGTCCGCGACGGCGTCGACGTGGCCAAGGCTATCCGCCTGGGCGCGGATATCGCCGGGCAGGCGGCCGGCGTGCTGCGCGCGGCTACGCTATCCACCGAGGCGGTTGTCGCGCATTTCGAGATCGTCATCCGCCAGTTGGCCGTCGCCTGCTTCTGCACCGGCTCGGCTGATCTGGCGGCGTTGCGTCAGGCGCGCTTGTTGCCCTCGGCGCATCTGCCCGCCGGTTGATGCCGGCGTCGCCCGCACGTGGCGGCGGGCGCCTAGAACTGGAGAAGCGAAAAAGTGCGCTACGACATCATCATCATCGGTGGAGCCATCGTCGGCTCGTCGGTGGCCTATTACCTGCGCGAGGAAGGGTTTTCGGGCTCGATTGCACTTGTCGAGCGCGACCCGCAATTTTCTCATGCGGCGACCACACTGTCCTGCGCCTCCATCCGCCAGCAGTTCTCGATCCCGGAAAACATCCGTCTGTCGCAGTTCACGCTGAAACTGTTCCGGCGGCTCAGGGAAGAGTTTTTGGCGCGGATGCCGATATCGGCTTTCGCGAAGGCGGTTATCTCATCCTTGCCGGCGAAAACGGGCTGCCTATCCTGCAGGCCAACCACGAGGCGCAGATGGCCGAGGGCGCGGACATCGTGCTCGAGGATGCCGAGGCGCTTGTTCGTCGGTTTCCGTGGCTATCGGCCGAGGGTATCACTGCCGGGGCCTACGGCC